>NZ_JBXKJL010000105.1:0-12873 GCF_056994735.1 Geomonas sp. | reverse complement strand
ATCAACACCGTTCACCCTGAGCTTGTCGAAGGGTGCACTTCCCGGTTTGGGACCTACACGACTGTCAGCAGCATGTAGGCGACAGAGAAGCGGCCACTCTCGGGAATCATGCAGAGGATCCGCTCGCCTCTCTTCAGCCGCCCCGAATGGAAGAGCTCCTCCAGCATGATGTAGATGGAGGCGGAGCCGGTGTTCCCCTTGGTGGGGAGGTTGGTGAACCAGCGCTCTTCGGGAACGGCGAACCCGGCTTCCACCATCCGGTCGTGGAGGGGCTGGCGGAAATAATCGGACGAGTAGTGGGGAAGAAACCAGTCGATACTCTCGGGCGAGAGGGCGCGCTTGGCGACCACACGGGTCAGCGTCCTATCGACGATGGTGGCGATGATCTCCCGGTTCAGAAGCTTCACGTCCTGCTTCACCAGGAAAGATTCGGGCCCCGCCGCGCCGGCCAGCGACCTCCAGCCGGTTACGCTTCCATCCTCATTCTTCATGCCACCGCTGTACATGCAGGTGTCAAGCTCGCCCGCAAAAGAGAGGTGATCGATCCACTCGATCTTCAGCGACAGCTTTTCGGTGGAGGGCGCCCCGCTGATGAAAACGGCTCCGGCGCCGTCGGAGAGCATCCAGCGCAGGAAGTCGGCATCGAAGCCGATGCTGGGGCAATTCTCAAGCTCCTCCGCCCTCTCCGGGGTCAGCGCGTCGAAGAGCTCACCCCTCATGAAGGTGGAGGCCAGCTCGGAGCCGGTCGCAACGGCGTTGCGGGTCATGCCGCAGGCAACGTTCAATGCCGCATATTTCAAGGCGCTGATCCCCGACAGGCAGATGCCGGACATGCTGGCAACCTCGCAAGGGCTCGTTGCCAGCTCGCCGTGGACCATCAGCCCGTGTCCCGGCATGAGTTGGTCAGGCGAAGAAGTCCCGCAGCAGAGACATTCAATGTCGTCGGGTGTGAAGCCATGGTACGGGTTCAGGCGGCGTACCGCTTCGGCAGCCAATTGCGCATTGGTATGGGTGATCCGTCCGCTGTCGGGATCTATCGCGTAATGTCGCTCCCTGATCTTGTTGTTTCTGAGGATTACCGCCCTGGTCCGGGAAGGAGTCTGCCGGGCCATCCCCAGGACCTTTTCCATGTTCTGGTTATCGACCGGCTCATTGGGAAGAAATGCCGCGATATCGGTTATGTACACGTTCATCTGCTCTGATACCCCTATAACTTGGCGCCGGCGTGAAAAGAGTTCATCAGCCGTGCGTACTGCCGGTAAAACCGCTCCTCTCCCAGGCGGGTCGGCACCACTGCGTTGGTGAGCGTATAGTAGTCGAGGTCCCGGATGGTGATCCGGTCCGACATGTCCAGGTAAAGCGGCGTGCCGGGGAGCGGGGTCAGCACGGTCAGAATCGGCAGATCGATCCGCCGGCTGATCACATAGCTCTCCAGCTGGTCGAAGCGCGCCTCGTCGTAATCGGGAGAGACTATGAAGTCGCCGACGATGGTGATGCCGAGGTCGTGCAGGATACTGATCGCCCGGTCGTTAACCGCGACGCTGCTCTCCTTGTTGAGCCGGAAAAGGTCGCCGTCCATGATCTCCTCGAAGCCGATCACGACCGACCGAAGTCCCGCCTCCTTCCATTGCCGCATCAGGTCGGGATGGCGCACCACGGTATCGGAGCGCACGTCGGCCAGGAAATGCTTCCTGATCCCTGCCGCGACTATCGCCTCCGCCAGGAGTTTGGCATGCGAGGGATTGCCGAAGGTGTTGGCGTCGACCAGGCGGACCACTGGGACCTCGCCCAATAGCCGGATGTCGCGGATCACCGAATCGATCGACTGCGTCAGGTAACGTCCGCCAGCCTGGGCGCTGATGCAGCAGAACGAACAGCTGTAGGGGCAACCAAAAGCAGAGGCGACCATCCCGATCTGCGCGCCGACTGACGACAGGATGTAGGTCCCGCGATAGCGGTTGACCAGGTCGTATCGGGGAGCTGCCTGCTCGGCCAGATCGGCGGGGCCGAAATGGCGCGGGATGAAATTCATCCTTCTTCCGGGAGTGGTCTTCGCTACCCCGGCGATCCCCCCGGCCGGGCGTCCTGCCTCGATGGCGGCGACGAGCTCGGCCAAACTTCCTTTCCCGAGACCAACCACGATGTAGTCGACCTGCGGCTGGTTGAAAAACTCGGGGTCGCAGCTCGCGTGGATCCCCCCCACTACGATCCGGGCGCCGCAGCGCTCCTTCACAGTCCGGGCCAGCCGCAGCACCGTGTTGGCCTCGCAGGTAACCGCTGTGAAGGCGGCGATGTCCGGGGTGAACGATTGGAGCGTCGCCTCCAGGGATTCGGGCTCGGCCTTGAGGTCCAGGATCCGTACCTCGTGCTCTGCCAGGTTCCCCGCCAGCACCTCGAGCGCCAGCGGCTCTCCACGGAAGATCTGGCGGATCGAGCCGATGCCGTAGCGCTCCTCGGGTATGCTCTTGCCGCAGTTTGGCGGATTTATCAGCAGGATCTTCATTGTGCTTCGGCCTTTTCAGTCATCTCTTCCCCGCCTCGCGCCCCTCCCCCGTTGCGGCTGCGATAGGAGCGCACCAGGTAGTAGGTGACCACGGCGCCCACGATCCCCAGCAGCGGGCCGATCAGCAGCGAGCCGAGCAGCCACTCCCAGAGCCGGTGGTCGATCTGATCGAGCAGTGTGTGCCGGTTGAAGTCGTACCAGAACCGGCGGTAGATCAGGAAATGCCCGAGTTCCACGCAGAGAAACGGGACGAAGGGAGCGCAGCATACGTTGCTCGCCCCGACGGCGGCAAGCTTGTTCAGATGCAGCCGGTGGCATGCGTACACGATGGTCGCGATCCCGAAGGGGATGATCGGCAGCGCTCCCAGGAAGATCCCCAGCCAGACCGCCGCCGCCAGTTCCCTCGCGGTAAAGTGCTCACGGCTGAGAGCCCTGAAATAGGCGCGGGGCTCGAAGATGCTCGGCGCCTTTTCCCGCTTCAGATGCGTGAACAACCGGCGATGCGGCCACGGCACCAGCGACCGGGTCACCAGGCAGGTGTGCAGGCAACTCAGACGCAGGTTGTCCTTGAACTTGTGGAAGTGGGAAACCCGCTCCCCCGCCGGAGGATAGTAAACCGACACCGGCACCGAGAGAAGCGGCAGTCCGGCCCAGCGCCCCCGCACCAGCGCCTCGATTTCAAAGGTGTAGCGCCGGGAGTAAAACCGGCAACGCCGGAGGAACTCGACCGGATAGAGGCGGTAGCCGCTCTGTGTGTCCGGCAGCGTCTCACCGCATTCCAGCCGCACCCAGAAATTCGAGAAATCCCTGCCGAAGAGACTGGAGCGCGGGACGTTGGCGGTCTCCATGCCGCGCGCGCCGATCACGATGGCAGGCCGGCGCGAGGTGCAGCTTTCCACGAGGAGCGCGGCATCGGCTGGATCATGCTGACCGTCGGCGTCTATGGTGATCAAGGCCTCGAATCCCCAGAGCTCCGCCAGTTCCGCCGCGGCAAGTATGGCCGCTCCCTTTCCCCGGTTCTCCTGCAGCCGGTATCGCGCCACCGGCAGCCCGGCGACGGCGTCGAGGCTCCTGTCGGTGCTGCCGTCATCCACCACCAGCACGGGAAAGCCTTGATCGAGGGCGCGCCTGGCCACCTTGGCCACGGTGGTCGCGTGGTTGAAGACCGGGATGACAACGAGGGTATTCAAGCTCGCCGCTGCCGCCCCGCGCGGCGGTACCGGGGGAGGCGCCACTGACTGTACTCTCTCCACGGCCCCTCCTATGCTTTGGACGGAGTGGCGCAGGCCGCCGGTTCAGCAGCCTTACGGGCCACCACTTCGAGCAGCATGCCACCGGAGATGACGCACTTGAGGAGGTGGGAGAAGATGGAAACCTGCTCGAATCCCGCCGCCGTCAGCATCGACTCCATCTCGCGACGGCTGTGCGCCTTAAGCCACAGCCCCTGCCTCATGGCGTTTCCCACCTGCGTCCAGAACCTGAAGAACGAGCTGCGGGCGGTGATGAAATAGACGGAGCCTCCCGGCTCGACATGCGCCCCAAGGCGCTTCAGGAAGCCGGGGAGGTCGCTCAGGTACTCCAGCGACGAGAAGGCGCAGACCACGGAGAATGGTCCCTGGAGTTCCATGGTCTCCACGTTTCCCTTGACGATCCGGATGTTGGCAATGCCCTTGTCGGCGGCCTTCTTTTCCAGGAGCGCCAGCATCTTTTCCGAGATATCAGCGGCCACGACCTCTTCACAGTGGCCGGCGATGTCCAGGGTGAAGATCCCGGTTCCGGCTCCGATCTCCAGCACCCTCCCGGCTCCGGCGAATAGCTCGGGGAGCCGGGCCGAAAAGAGGCGATGCTCCGTCTTTCGCGAGAGAGAGACCGGCGAGGAAAACTGCTCCTCATCGTAGGTAGCAGCCAGCGCGTCGTAGAATATTTCGGCAGCGTGGCATCCGGATCCACCCCGCTGCATCACGTCCTTCCCGATCAGCCGCGAAAGGGGCGCTATCTCCAGCCCCTTGTCCTTGAGCCCCGCGATAAGGGACGAGAATTCATTCAAGAGGTACGCTACGTCCCCCTGCCCCGGCGCCACGTCGTGGAGCAGTATGATGTCCCGTTCCTTCGCTTTTGCCAGTAGCTTACGGGCAAGCCCCGCCACCCGCCGGTTCCCCATGTCGCGGGCACGGAGGCTGAAATTCATGCAGAACATGCCATTCTCCAGCAATACCCGCCAAAGCCGCGGACTCGTTATCCCGACAGGAGGGCGAAAGGCCACGGGGACGACGCCGAAGTCTAGCAGGGCCCGCTGCGCCTTGGCCACTTCTTCCCGCAAGGTCGAGGCGGACTTGAGCATGAGGAAGGGAGAATGGCTGTAGGAATGGTTTCCGATGCTGTGGCCGCCGGAAAGGATTGCCCTGATGAGCTCCGGATAGCGCTCGGCGCGCCGGCCGGTGACAAAGAAGGTGGCGGTAACGCCATGCTGCGCCAGCAGCTCGAGAACCCTCGGGGTAACTTCAGGGTCAGGGCCGTCATCAAAGGTTAGCGCGACCCCCCTGGCGCCCTTGGTACCTCTGCTGATGACGGGAAGATAGAAGCTCAAGCGTGGCAAGAAGGGGGAGAGGCAGCAGAGGAGGACAAAGATGGTGAGCGGCAACGGTGCCAGGTCGGCCTTGAAAATGAGAAACAAGGCGCAGAGCTCGTAGGCCCCAAGTGCTGCGAAATGGGCCGGTGCCAGCGGACAAATCATCAAAGGTACCCTTACCCAGGCTTAGGCCGGGACCACGCTGCCCCGAGCTTCGCGGCGGCAGATCCCTCCTCCAATTAAAAGCCGATATCATGAACGAAATGTCCTGAAATGTCAAACAGGTTGTAAATCATGGCCTTACGTCCCTTGCTGCCGTCCGCAACTCTATCATCCCGAGGTAGCGCTCCCAAGCCGCGACATAGGCCGCGCTGCCCGCGGTGAAGGCATCGCAATGCCCTCCCCCCCTGACCACATGGAGCATCTTGGGCTCGGCTGCCCTGTCGTAGAGCCGCAAGGTCATCTCCAGCGGCACCACGGCATCGTTCTCCCCGTGGATCAGCAGAACCGGCATGTTGACGTCGGCGATCTTGCCTAGGTTGTCGAAAGGGAGGTCGATCCCCCACCAGCCGACGCTGTAGTAGCCGAAGGGCGATATGTGCCGGACGACCTCCTTCAGCCGGGTGAATGATCCCTCCATGACGAGTCCTGCGGAAGAGCTCTCCAGCGCCATCTGCAGGGCCACCGCGGCCCCCAGCGACTGACCGAAATAGATCATCCGCTCGTGACGCCAGCCTGTTGCTTCGAGATAGGAGATGGCGCTCCGGGCGTCCTGGTACAGATCGTCTTCGGCGACAGCTTCTCCGACACTCTTCCCGTAGCCCCGGTAATCGAAGATGAAGATGGGGAAGCCTTCGCTGTGCAGCAGCTTTATGTAGTCCAGATTATCGGTGAGGTTCCCGGTATTGCCGTGGAAGAAGAGGACGAGAGATTTCGTCGGGGTGCCCGGAATGAACCAGCCGTTCAGACGCACCCCGCCCGGGGCCTGGAACCAGACCTCCCGGAAGGGGATATTGCGCGAGGCGGGGGTGGCAGAGATGCCCTTGGTCGGAATGAAGATGAAGCGGTTGATGGTGGCACAACCGGTTAAGGTAAGGAAGCCTAAGGTCATGAGGAGGAGCAGGGCGGACCCTCCAGCACTGCGGAGGAATCCTCCCTTCGGCCTCCTTGCCGGCTTCGTACGCCGGAGCCCCATTTTGTTCCCCTCCATTGCATTTGCAAAAGAAAAGCTGGTTGTTAAAAGGCGCGACCCTCTCGTTGTTTACTGCAGCCTATTTTTTGCCCTGTTTGCTGTGTTTGCCCTGCTGTTGCTGTCCGTGCTTTTGCTGCCCGGTCTTGGGCTGTTGAATGGTTTCTTCCTGCCCTCTTTGGAGGTTGGTGCTACTGCGAGACTGTTCCGTCGGGACCTGTTGTTTTACGGCCCCTTTTGCTGAGGTCTTGCTCTTTTCCATGGCCTCCTCCTTTGGAGAAGAGGGCCGCGCCAACCGCATTTATCCACAGCTAATCAGCAATAACGATCGAGGAAAAAACGGCGCCGGAACACGGGCGTCGTCCAGCACCAGTCCATGATGTGGAGCGTCACCACTGGTATGTTCCGGCGCCGTTTCTTCTTGGGAGCATGTTGTCTATCCTTCGACGGGGGCACCCCTTAACGGCTTGCGCCCCTCGCGCTTATGACGCATGAACTGCACGGCCATCTCGATCATCTCGTTTCTGCCCAGAGCCTTTCTGGCCAGCTTGAAGACCTCGCGCTCTTCTTCCTGGAGGTGATGTTCGACTATCTCGTTCAGCACCTGGAGCTTGGCCCCCCACCGCTCGTCGTCTACGGCCAGGCTGTTGAAGGTGCCGAGGAGGGTCTTGGCGACCTGGTGCTCCTCGTAGGACTGGAGGACCTTTTCGCGTGCCTCCTCGTGCTGCTCCAAGGCGGAGTAGAAAAATCTCTCCTCGCCTTCCATGTGGATTTCCAGCTCGTTTTCCAGTTCGCTGAAGAGCTTTTGCAGGTTGGCAATGGCCTTCCTGCCGGTTTTTTCGATCCTGTCGAAGAGGTATCGGGTCTTTTCATGGTCCTGCTTAAGCAGATCGAGAATGTTCCTCTCGGAACTGCCTCTCTCGCTCGCTTTTTCATGTGCCGGCATAGACGTATCTCCTTTCTAGGGACCGCTTCTGCTGCCGCTTGGACCAGACAACCCGTCAGTCAGTCCTCTGCCTCGGTCTTTCCGAGCTGGCAAAGTCGGCCTTCGCTTCTCCCTCGGACCCGATGTCGCTCGCGCCCGTCTGTTTCAGGATATCCATGGCGCGTTTTTTCCAGTCGTTGTTGTCGCAGTGGACCGAGAGGAGGATGCCCCCTTCTTTGATCCTGCCTTCATACCGTTTGGCCTCGTACTCGGGGATACCCATGCCTACCAGCGCTCCCGCGATTCCGCCAACCACGCCGCCGGCCCCGACACCGGCCAAAAGGGAAACGATCGGGCCCGCTGCGATGAACGGTCCGATCCCAGGGATGGCCAGGGCCCCGATCCCGGTGAGCCAGCCGAGTACGCCGCCGATGACCGCACCGGTCCCGGCGCCGGCACTCGAGCCTTCAGGGACCTTGGTGTGTTTTTCATGCGCGAAGTCCTTGGTCCCTACGTTCTCGGAGAAAAGCACGGAGATGTCGGTGTTGCGGAAGTCGGCATTTTTGAGTGCCTGAACCGCTTCTTCGGTGTTCTGCCGGCTGCGATAGATTCCGAATACTGCTATGTTTTTTGCCATGACTAGATCTCCTTTACCCTGCCGGCTCCTTCGGCTGACCGGCTGTTGTTGATCTGCCTATTTACTTCGGAGGTTCCGGGACCTTGGCGCCTTTCTCGCGGGCCTCCGAGAGGCCTATGGCGACCGCCTGCTTCCTGTCCGTAACCTTCTTTCCGCTCCCTCCGCTTTTCAGTTCCCCCTTCTTGAACTTGTCCATCACTTCCCTGACAGTCTCCTGTGCCTTCTTTCCATATTTCGGCATATCTGCCTCCTTGCCGCGGGGCCAGGGATCCTGTCCCTGTTGCCACCCTTTGCGGCAGCGCCGCCACCTGCCTCCATTATACGCCTGATGAGGTGCTCCTGTTCAACTGCTACTGTTTAACGTTTCCCCGCCGCCGTCACATCGTGCTCGAAGGTGGGGAGTATGGCCTTGAAGAAGGCGTTTTTGAGCAGTTGGACCACGACCTGCCACGTGCTGGTCTGCGGGCTCTGCAGCGGCCCCGAGATGTCCGCCTTGGTGGCCACCTGCTCCCGCGGCCGGTTTTCCAGAAGCTTCGCCACCCCTCCCACCAGCATCTCGTAGAGCTTGTGGAAAAGGCTCTTGTCCTTGTCCTGACGCCGGTCATAGACCTTCATGTCCTTGAAGAAGGGCTTGATGTACCCGGTCACCTGGTTGTTCTTCACGTGCAGCTCGGTGACCAGCGAAAAGGTGCCTGCCGCTACATCGAAATTCCCGTAGGCCAGCAGCAGGTCGTTCATAGAGGTCAGCTGCGTATTGACGATCTTGGCGTACAGATCGAGATCCGGGCTCTTTTTCTCCGCCCTGAAGTCGCCGGTGGCGTCGGTTACCCCGGTCCCCATGAACATCCCGTGCAACGTCGCCTTGGCCGGCCCCTTGGAGAACTGGTTGGAGAAATTGCGCAGTCTGAAATCGGCGTCCGAGAGAAAGACCCGGTACTTCTTGCCGCCGGCATTGTTGACCATGCCGAGGTTGGAGCCGGTGAGAGCGAGGTGGTCTATGCTGATCAGCACCTGCGGCTTGTTGCTGAGCTCCTTCGCGGTCTCCTTCACCTTGGTGGCGCGTCTCTTTTCAGTCGCTGCCGTCTTTTCGGAATGGATGTAATCGAGCTTCACACCGCTTATGGTCAGATCCGTCAGGCGGGCCGTCCGCACCTTGGACGCATACTCGAACTCCCCCGCCGCCCGCAGCACGCCGCCGGACATGGCCATGTTGTAGCGGGCCACCACCGGCTTGAAGTAATCCATCGGTACCTTCTCCAGCTTTAGATGAGCCTTGACGGCCGGGTTGGGCTCGGCCAGGAAGTTCGCCTTACCGTCGATGGTGCCGTGCCCGGTACCGAAGATGTCGGTCTCCAGGTGGAAGGGGGAGGGATAGACCTTGTCCGGCAGGTGGATGTTGCGGATGTTGTCGGCCTGGATGTTCAGGTGGCTCAGGATCAGCGGCCTCTTGGGATCCTCGTCGGTATAGGTGATGTTGGCGTCGTTGATTTTGAGCAGGTTGATCTTCAGGGGATAGATGTCTTCCACCGCCTGCTGCCAGCCTTTCTTCCTCATCGGCACCTTGCTCTGCGCTTCTGCCTTCAACTGCTGGAGATTTATGTGCAGTTTCGGGTCGTCGAGCTTCAGTTCCCCCACCAGCTTTCCCGACAGGATCTCGCGCCAGTGGACGCTGGCCTTGATGTAGGGAAACAAGGCGACGGGGGGATCGGGGTGGGCCTGCTGGATGATGGTCAGGTTCTTGAGGACGAGCGACAGGCCGATCAACCGGAGATGGAGCTCGGGAATACGGACCGTGTAGCCTTTGAGGTCGCGGTTTACCTTCTGTTCCGTGATCCTGCGCAGCGGTTCGTCGATGAAAAAGGAAGCGATGTAGAGAATCAGTGCAAGGGCGACAAGTATCCCCACCACCCACAACACGGGCTTGGGGATCGGCAGCTTTCTTCTTTCAGGGGCCCGGGTCTCCTCTCTTTCTTCGGCCATTATCTCTCCCGGATGCGCGACTCCCTGTATTTACGGCGTAGTTACGTTAACAAATGTATGCTGCCGGCAGCTTTTGTCAACGCGACGCCCCCCATTTTATACCCGGGGAAAGCTGAAAAGATGCCGTAGCTGCGGCACTTTTCCCGGATGCCCCCCTTGTCCCGGCCGGACCAAGGGAGGGGGAATGTGATAAAATGAGCGTGAATTGGGTGCTGAATTAACGGCGCCTGCAACTTCAGTAAGGGGTCGATCGAAAGGAATCTGGAGGTTCAAGATGAGAGCTATCTGGTCCGGTTCCATCAGCTTCGGCCTGGTCAATATTCCCGTCAAGCTATTCAGCGGTTCGGAAAGTAACTCGCTGGACCTCGACATGCTCCGGAAAAGCGACCTGTGCCCGATCAAATATCTCAGGGTCTGCAAAAGAGACAATCAGGAAGTTCCTTACGAAGAAATAGTCAAAGGCTATGAGTACACCGACGGCGAGTATATCGTCCTTACTGACAAGGACTTTGAGAGTGCCAGCGTGGAAAAGACTCACCTCATTGACATCATCGACTTCATAGATGAGAGCGAGATAGATACCAGGTACTTCGAGAAGCCGTACTATCTCGAACCAGACAAGACAGGAGCCAAGGCCTATGCCCTTCTTCGGGAGGCGCTGAAGAGATCCGGCAGGGTGGGTGTGGCCAGCTACGTCTTGCGAAACAGGGGAACCATGGGGATCGTCAAGCCTCTTGACGACCTGTTGATCCTCAACCAGATAAGATACAGGGACGAGGTGAGGAGTGCCTCGGACTTGAAGCTCCCTCCTAACGAAAACCTTCGGGAACAGGAAGTCACCCTGGCCCTGTCCCTCATCGACCAGCTTACGGTCAAGTTCGACCCGGCGAAGTACAAGGACACCTACATCGAAGAGCTGAAGAAGATCATCGAGGAGAAGGCGCAAGGCAAGCAACCGCGGCCGGAGGCCAAACCGCCGCAGCCGACCAAGGTGACCGACATGATGGCCCTGCTCAAGGAGAGCCTGAAGCAGAAGCGGAAAGAGGCCGCCTGATTACCGGCACCGACTCCTACTGTACATTCAAGTGTCAAAGACGGGCGCCCACCCCGGTCGGCGCCCTCCCCCTCCCCTACCAGATAGTCCCCCTGCCAAAAACTCCGCGCCTTAAGCCGCACCCAGACGCGGCAGCACGAACCAGATCAGCGGCTGTTACCACTACTGACAATGATGTGCGTGGCACCCCCTCACCCCGCCCCTCTCCCGCAGGGCGAGGGGGATAAGGCCCTCGCGTCCCCCCTTGTCAAAGGGGGAGAGGGAGGATTTTGAAGTTAGTGGTGGCATCAATAAAAAAAGAGATAGCCCACGCTGGGTGGGCTATCTCCTTTTGCTGATCTCTTTCCGGCAGCTGTTCAAGCAGCCGGAGTCCCTGACCTACTTCTTGACGACGCAGTCGATGACGGCGTTGATCCTGCGGTTCTTCGCCCTTCCTTCCGCGGTGTCGTTGTAGGCAATGCGACGGGTGTCGCCATACCCTTTGGCGGTGAGGCGCGAGCGATCAATGCCGAAGTTGTTGACCAGGTAGGTCACCACGCTCTCGGCGCGCTGCTGGGACAGTCTCATGTTCTCCTGGTAGCTTCCCACGTTGTCGGTGTGCCCTTCGATGATGGCGGTTGTGGTCGGGTACATCTTCATGTAGTCGGCGACCTTGGCGATCTCGCCACGGTACTCAGGCTTGATCTCGGCGCTGCCGGAGGCGAAATCCATGACCAGGGACATGCAGAGTTTTTCCGGCGGCTGGATCTGCTTTACGTCGAAGGCGCAGTCGATAATGGCTTCGATACGGCGGTTTTTCTGCCTTCCCTCATCGGTAGAGTTGTCGGCGACCGGACGGGTGAAGCCGTAGCCCCTGGCGGTCAGCCGTGAGCGGTCGATGCCGAAGTTGTCAACCAGATAGTCCACAACGGCCTGAGCGCGGCGCTGGGAGAGATCCATGTTGTGCTGTGCGGTGCCGACGTTATCGGTATGCCCCTCGATGACGGCGGTTGTGGTCGGGTATTTCTTCATGAAGTCACCGACCTTGGCTACCTCGTCACGATATTCCGGACGGATGATGGCCTGGTCGATATCGAACTCGATGTGCATGGTCACGCAGTATTTGTAGTGCCCCGGAGTCGGTTCCGCGGCGGGGGGCGCCATCTCGACTTCTGCACCAGGCGCCGCACCGACGGCAGGCTTTGGTGCCGGGGTTTTGCCACCGAAAACCCAGGTCAAACCGAGGGAGTATTCCCAGTCATCCAGGGTCTTGTAGCTGTAGTCCCATATTTTACGGCCATCCATCCTCAAAGCAAAGTCGTCGGTCATGAACAACTTCAGGCCCAGACCGGCATTGAAGGTGCCATCGGTGGCACTGTTGTTCTTCGGCTTATACTCGATCGATTGCCCACCGCCGCCAACCGCGATATAGGGGACGACTGCCGTACGGGGGAAGAAGTTGTACAGCAGGTCCATGTGGTAGATCCAGTGGTTGAATTTCGACTCGGTCCTGCGATTCTCCGCCCGGGCATAGGCACCGACCAACTCGGCCTCGAAGCTGTCGGTGAAGTCATAGCCTAGCCGCAGGCCGTAGGTGAGACGGTTCTCGGTCAGGCTTCCCTGACCGTTTTGATCGTGGTCATCGTAGACGAAGCCACCGACATAGGGCGAAATCGAGAACGCCCCGGCTCTTTCTCCCGCCTGAGCAATGCTGGCAAGAACCAGCAAGGCTAGTACAGCAACGATGATGGAGCTGGTTACTTTTTTCATCTGTGGAGCCTCCTTTTTAAGAGTATTTTCGTCATCCTGATGTTACGACCACCAAAAATCGTTAACCACAACCAATACTATCTGCCTTCTCTGGGTTGTCAATTACCCCTTTCTCTTCAACTCTTTCTATTCGATCCAAATTTCAGCTTCCAGTCGCTGGTCCGCGGGGAAAGGCTTGTTTGACAAAGCACCTCCCAGTGGGAAAATGGTGTCTGTCGCAGAAGATCAATGACTTGGAGCGTCACTCTCCGGTACTGAGATAGAGGA
>NZ_JBXKJL010000104.1:0-3184 GCF_056994735.1 Geomonas sp. | reverse complement strand
GCGACGTCTCGTGCCCGAGCCTCTTTGCCGACTGGATCGAGCAGCTCTCGGCCGAAGGGATCACGAGCGGCTGCGGCGGCGGGAACTACTGTCCGGGCAACCCGAACACCCGCGGGCAGATGGCGGTGTTTCTGGTCAAGACGTTTCACCTGTAGAGAGCGCCGTCACGGACAGGAAGGAAACGGCGATGAACACGTCCATAATGGGCCCCTTTCCCCGGGAGGCCCGAGCGCTTCGTCGGAATCCTCTGATCGCCGCCGTAATGATTGGAGTAGCGTCCGTCGTGGCGGCGCAGACGCCGACGACGTACGAAATCGTCCACGCGTTTCGGAATCCCGGAAACTGGTGCCCTGTCGATGAAAAGCAAAATAGCCGCTTGATTCACGCCGCCGATGGTTACTTCTACGGCACCACCTGCGGGGGCGGCATCAACGGTCTCGGCACGATCTACCGCGTCGATTCCTCGGGCAACCTGACCACCGTTCACAGCTTCGGATATGCCGACGGCGCCAACCCGCTTGCTGGGCTGATTCAAGCGATCGACGGCAACTTCTACGGTACGAGCTCACGAGGTGGCGCGAGCAACCTCGGCGTCGTCTTCAAGATGGACGCAGCCGGCCGGGTCACCCGCCTTCACAGCTTTGTAGGCAACGACGGGCAAAATCCGTACGCCGCGCTTCTCCAGGCGTCCGATGGGAATTTCTACGGCTCGACGCGTTCCGGAGGAGATCACTCGGAGGGAACGATCTTCCGAATCGACTCCTCCGGAAACTTCACGACGCTCCTCAGTTTCGATCGATATGTAAGCGGCGCGATCCCCATTGCCGAGCTCATCCAGGGTGCCGACGGCCGGCTGTATGGCAGTGCGAGTTGGGGCGGCGGCAATGATGAGGGCTGCCTATTCTCGATGGACCCTGCGGGGAATCTCACCGTCCTCCACAATTTCAACTTCGGTGACGGCTCTCGCCCATACGCCGCCCTCGTTCAGGCTGCAGATGGCGACTTCTACGGCGCGACACTTGGAGGAGGAGCGAGTAATCGGGGAACGATCTTCCGCGTCGACTCCTCGGGCGGCTTCAGCTCGCTTCACAGCTTCAACGTCTCGGATGGCGCGTACCCTTACAGCGCTCTCATTCAGGGTCCCGACGGCAGCCTCTATGGCACGACGTCACGCGGTGACGGGACGAGCTCTTGGGGCACGGTGTTTAAGATCAATGCTGCTGGAAATCTCAGCACTCTTCATAACTTCGGTGGAGCTGACGGCGTTCACCCTCGTGCCAGTCTCGTTGAGGGACCTGACGGCGTCTTGTATGGCGCAACCGATGCGGACGATATCGGGCCGGAAGGCTTTGTCCCCGGCTCGATCTTCAAGATGAGCCTCTCGGGGGAAGTGACGACTCTACGGACGTTGGGCGGGACGGACGGAAGGTCACCGACATCGCTCATTCAGGCCGCCGATGGCGACTTCTACGGCACAACTGTCTCTGGTGGGAAGAACGACCGAGGGAGCATCTTCTCGTTTCACCCGGGGAGTGTGCTCACCTTGCTTCACAGTTTCGCGGGGCCGGACGGTGCGAATCCCGGATCCCTGATTCAGGCTGGAGACGGTACCTTCTACGGCACATCTGGAGGGGCAGCTGAAACGCGGTACGGGACGATCTTTCGAATGGACAGCGCCGGCCTGGTCACGACTCTTCATGTTCTCGCGGCGACGGAAGGTTGGGGGCTCTCCCCGCTATTACTGGCGAATGACGGCAACTTCTATGGCTCGACTCTGTTCAGCACTGTTTCGGGAGGTGCGATTTTTCGAATCAAGCCTTCCGGGGAATTCTCAATACTCTGGAACTTCACCTCGCCAATAGAGTCTGGCGCAAACCCGAATGGCCTCGTTCAAGTCAGCGGACAGTTCTTCGGTACCACTCAGAGCGGTGGCTTCGCCGGCAAAGGAACGATCTTTCGCATGGCAATGGAGGGAACCGTCGAAACTGAGTACCACCTCGGAGCAGGCCAGGATGACGGTCGCCTCCCGGGGTCAGCACTCCTCAGTTCAAACGAGTTGTTCGGAACGACGGAGTTTGGTGGCAGTGAAGATGCCGGAACTATCTTCAAGATTGCACCGGGAAGTCAGACGCTGGATACCCTACACAGCTTCAACGGCACAGACGGCGCACAGCCGCGCGCTGCCTTGGTCAAGGCCGCTGACGGCAACATCTACGGCACGACGGAGGCCGGCGGCTCGAGCGATGCGGGCACGATCTTCAAGACCGATTCGTCCGGGAGCTTCACCACCGTTCATGAGTTCAACGGTCTCGATGGTATGTATCCGATCGCTGAGCTCGTCCCTGCGGCTGATGGCTACCTCTATGGGACCGCTCGAGGCGGCGCTCTCGGAGACGGAATCATCTTCCGGCTGACGAACTCTGGTGCCGCTGTCAACGAGGTGACTCCTAGTTCCGGCTCGGCCTTTGGTTCGGAGCCGCTGGACGTTCTCGGAGGAGGCTTCGTCCCTGGAGCCATGGTGACGGTCGGAGATGCTCCTGGCAACGACGTCGCTGTCCTCGATTCGACATTCCTTTACTTGTTCACTCCGGTGTTGTCGCCGGGGACCCTCAACGACGTCACTGTGACCAATCCGGGCTCCGTTCCGGCAACAGCCACTCGCCCGAACGCCTTCTTCGCCGACTTTCTGGACATGCCACAGACCGATCCCTTCCACGATTTCGTCGAGAAGATCTTTCGAGCGGGGATCACCGCCGGTTGCGGCGGAGGGAGCTACTGCACCGACTCAGCCGTCACCCGCGCGCAGATGGCGGTGTTCCTGCTGAAGGCCGAGCACGGCTCGAGCTTCGTGCCGCCTCCGTGCAACAGCTTCTTCGCGGATGTGGCGTGTCCGAGCATGTTTGCCGACTGGATCGAGCAGCTCGCGGCCGAAGGCATCACCGCGGGCTGCGGCGGAGGCAACTACTGCCCGTCGACCCCGGTGACGCGGGCGCAGATGGCGGTGTTCCTTCTGAAGGCGGAGCACGGCACGGGTTACGCGCCGCCGGGGTGCACGGCCATCTTCGGCGACGTCTCGTGCCCGAGCCTCTTTGCCGACTGGATCGAGCAGCTCTCGGCCGAAGGGATCACGAGCGGCTGCGGCGGCGGGAACTACTGTCCGGGCAACCCGAACACCCGCGGGCAG
>NZ_JBXKJL010000103.1:0-5870 GCF_056994735.1 Geomonas sp. | reverse complement strand
GCAGGAGGAACATCAGCACGAAGAGTATCCCGCTGGTGAGGCCGTACGGGTTGAGAAGATAGGCGAGCGAGCCGTGATACCCTTCCCGGTCCATCGGGAGCCCGGCGAAGATGTTCCCGAAGGCGACCCCGAAGAGGAGCGCCGGCACCAGGCTGGAGACGACGATGGCCCAATCCCACCCTCCCCTCCAGAGGCGTCCCTCTTCCTTGCTGCGGAACTCGAAGGAGACCCCGCGCACGATGAGGGCGAAGAGGAGGAGCAGAAGCGGCGTGTAGAGGTAGCTGAACATCAGGGCATATGCTGTCGGGAAGGCGGCAAAGGTGGCGCCACCGGCGGTGATCAGCCAGACCTCGTTGCCGTCCCAGACCGGGCCGAAGGTGTTGATGACGACGCGGCGCTCCTCATCGTTTCTGGCCAGCACGCGGTGCAGCATCCCCGCACCGAGCACGAACCCGTCCAGCATGAAATAGACGCTCCACAATACGCCCCAAAGTACGAACCAGACAATTTGCAGTTCCATGTCTCCCCCCTAATTCCTGATCGCGCCAGAGGCGGCAAAGATGATCTCGTCATGGACGGCCGGTTCGGCGACCACCAGGTCGCCCTCCTCGGGTCCCTTGCGGGCAAACTTGGTCAGGAGGTAGATATCCACGAAGCCGAGCAGGCCGTAAAGAAGGACGAAGCCGACCAGGGAGCCTACCACCTGCGAAAGGGAGACGGCCTTCGACACCGCGTCCGAGGTCCTCATCACCCCATAGACGATCCACGGCTGGCGGCCGACCTCGGAGACCACCCACCCCAGCTGGTTGGCGATATAGGGGAGCGGGATGGCGTAGACCAGGAAGCGCAGGAAAAACGGGTAGTTCTCGAGGGTTCCCTTCCTGGAAAGAAAGAGCGCCAGTCCCGAGGCCAGGATGAAGAGCGTCCCCAGACCTACCATCAGGCGGAACCCGAGGAAGACCGGGAGGACCGGCGGGCGCTCGTTCTTCGGGAAGGAATTGAGCCCCTTGATCACGGCGCTTTTGTCGTGGAAGGCCAGGATGCTCAGCATGCCGGGAACGGGGAACCCGGAGACCAGGTTGCACTGGTTCTTCTCGTCCGGGAAGGCGATGAGATGCAGCGGGGCGTAGCCGCAGCTTTCCCAGACGGCCTCCATGGCGGCGAACTTCGCGGGCTGGGTCTTGGCCACGTCCGCGGCGTGGAAATCACCGATCACGGCAACCAGGATCGAGGCCGCCAGGGCGAAAGCGGCAGCCATGCGGAAGGAGATCCTGAAGAAGTCGGGGTTCTGCTTCCTGAGGAGGTGCCAGGCCGAAACGCCCATCACGAAGAAGCCGGCCACCGTGTAGCCGGAGACGATCTGGTGTCCGAACTTCAAAAGCCCGAAGGGATTGGTGACCAGCGCCATGAAGTCGACCATCTCGGCGCGGCCGTTGCGCAGCAGGTAACCGACAGGGTGCTGCATCCAGCCGTTAGCCAGCAGGATCCAAAGGCCCGAGAGGTTGGTGGCCACCGCCACGATCCAGATGGAAAGGGCATGGACGCGTTTGGAGACCTTCTTCCAGCCGAAGGCCCAGAGCCCGATGAAGACCGATTCCAGGAAGAAGGCCATGGTCGCCTCGATGGCCAGCGGTGCCCCGAAGATGTCGCCCACGTAACGGGAGTACTCGGCCCAGTTCATGCCGAACTGGAACTCAAGGGTGATGCCGGTCACCACCCCGAGGGCGAAGTTGATCAGGAAGAGCTTCCCCCAGAACTTGGTCATCCTGAGGTAGAGCTCGTTCCCGCTCAGCACATAGCGGGTCTCCATGGCGGCCACCAGGACGGAGAGCCCCAGGGTGAGAGGCACGAAAATGAAATGGAACATGCTGGTGAGGGCGAATTGCAGCCTGCTTAGGGTGAGTACGTCCATCGACTTCCTCCTTGTAGATATTGGATTGGAAAACCGGAATTGCGGTTTCGGGTCATATACGGACCAAGCGGATCATTTTTATCCGATTCGAGGGCAAAAAAAATTAGGCGCCAGGACCCCTTGCCAGGGTGTCGATGGTGACGTCCTCGAGGATGTTGACAACCTGGGTCTGCACCTGCCGCCAGACCTGGTGCACCTGGCACTCCCCCGACCTGTCGCAGGTATTGCCAAGGAGGCAACGATTGGGAACGATCGGCCCCTCGACAGCCTCCACCACCTCTCGCAAGGTGATCTGCGAAGCCGGCCTGGCCAGGATGAATCCCCCACCGGTGCCGCGGGAAGAGCTCACCAGTCCGAGCTTGTTGAAGCTCTGGAAGATCTTTGCCAGAAAGGTCTGCGGCACGTCGGTCGCGGCTGCTATCTCGCTTATCAAAGAGACCTGTCCCGGGGGCTGCTGGGCCAGGTAGATGATGCCTCGTATTGCGTACTCTCCCTTGCGGGTCAATTCCATCATAAGGACACCTTTAAGACCAAGTTGGTCCTCTTTATATCGAACGATCGCGCTGCTGTCAAGGGTAAATCTGAGAGATAATAAACTTTACACCGGCGCAGCTGATCCCCTCTTGGAATCATTATACATTCGGGCCTTCACGATTTTCGAACCCCATCGGCCCACCCGTAGGAGCGCCCTCCCGGGCGCGAATGGCTTCGGTTCGGGCCCGGAAGGGCGCTCCTACCAATGCTGATTGAGAGGAAAAAAAAGGACCGCATGAAGCGGTCCTTCTCATGGCGTTGAGTGTCCAAACTTAATCAGCCGAGCAAGCTGTTGAAGTTCCTTGCCCTGTTTGCCAGGATCGTCGGGTCGAGGACCTCGCCGCAGCAGGTGCACTTCCAGGCGTCGAAAGACCGGACGAAATCGTAGTACTTCTCGGCAAACATCCTACCTTTGCATTTTGGACATCTCATAAGGGTTACCTCCCATTGGCAATTGATGTGTGCCGGCTAAGATTCACCTTGTATGCCAAAAGTAGAACACTCTAACGATCATTGCCGTAATCCTGTCTGGGCCGGCAACACCTCCCGCAATATTGAGTGGTTATGGGCAGCAAAAAAACTTCCTGATGGCGGCGAGCTTGGCGGGACCGATTCCAGGGACCCGCGACAGAGCTTCGACCGAGCCGAAAGCGCCATTTTGGTGACGGTCCGCCGCAATGCGGGCGGAGAGCACCGGCCCGATCCCCGGGAGCGCGGCCCAGTCGTCGGCCTCCATCAGGTCGGGGTTCAGCCGGATTCCCAGCAGCATACGCTCCTTCGCGGCCATCCTCCCCACTGAAAAGACAGGCCTTTCTCCCCGCCGCAAGGTCAGCGTCACGATATCGCCCGAGGCCAGGCGCACCCCGCCGTCTCGCGCGGAAACCCCTGAATAATGGGCGGAACCGAGCGTCATTTTTATGGCGGCAAGGGTCGTGGTGCCGTCAGGGAACCGATAGAGACCGGGGCGGGGAAAGTCCCCCGCCAACCGGACCGTCACCGTCCCGGCCCCGGCACGGAAAAGGGCCGCGCCCTCGCCTTTTTCGGCGGGAACGCGGCCCCTGAGGTACAGGAAGATGGATAGGAGCAGGGCGAGACACCAGATGGCGAGTCGGCTGCTCCGCGGCATCACTTCTTCGGCAACGCCGCCTCCTCGTCCTTGTGAAGCTTGTATTCGATGGAATCGATGAGTGCCTGGTAGGAGGCCTCGATCACGTTGGAGGAAACCCCAACCGTGCCCCAGCGACCTTCCTTGTCGCCCGACTCGATCAAGACCCGGATCGACGATGCCGTCCCCTGCCCTGCCGGGAGCACCCTGACCTTGTAGTCATGCAGCTTCACGTCCTTGAGCTTCGGGTAGAACTTCTCCAGGGCCTTCCTGATGGCGTTGTCGAGGGCGTTGACCGGACCGGTCCCCTCGGCAGCGGTGTGCTCGATCTTGCCGCCGACCTTGAGCTTGATGGTAGCCTCGGAGATCGGCACCTCGTCCTCGTGCCGCTTCTCGTCCACCACCCTGAAGCCGATGACCGAGAAGAACTTGCGGTGGGTACCGAGCGCCCGCTTCATGAGGAGCTCGAAGGAAGCCTCGGCCCCCTCGAACTGGTAGCCGCGGTTCTCCATGGACTTGATGTCCTCGAGGATCTCGAGGGTCACCGGATCCTTGGAGTCGAGGTTGATGTTGAACTCGGTAGCCTTGGCCAGGATGTTGGCGCGGCCGGAGAGGTCCGAGACCAGCACGCGGGTGGTGTTGCCGACCAGTTCCGGCCTCATGTGCTCGTAGGTCTCCGGGTGCCGCTGGATGGCCGAAACGTGCACGCCCCCCTTGTGGGCGAAGGCGGAGTTGCCGACGTAGGGCTGGTGCTTGTCGGGGGCGAGGTTGGCGAGCTCATAGACGAAGCGGGAGAGATCGCGGAGCTGCCGCATCTGCTCGTCGGTCACGCAGTTGATCCCCATCTTCACCTTCAGGGCGGGGATGATCGAGCAGAGGTTGGCGTTGCCGCAGCGCTCCCCGAAGCCGTTGATGGTCCCCTGGACCTGCACGATCCCCTGTTCGACACCGACGATGCTGTTGGCCACGGCGCATTCGCTGTCGTTGTGGGTGTGGATGCCGAGCGGGGTCGAGATGTGGCTTTTCACCTTGGCCACGATCTGCGCGATCTCGTAGGGCATGGTGCCGCCGTTGGTGTCGCAGAGGATGATGCAGTCGACGCCGGCCTGTTCGGCAGCCTTGAGGGTCTTGATGGCGTACTCGGGGTTGGCCTTGTAGCCGTCGAAGAAGTGCTCCGCGTCGTAGAAGACCTCGGGCATGCGGGTCTTGAGGTACTCCAGCGAGTCGTAGATCAGCTCCAGGTTCTCCTCGAGCGGAATCCTCAGCGCCTCGCGCACCTGGAAGTCCCAGCTCTTGCCGAAGATGGTGACGGCATCTGCCTCCGACTGCACCAGGGTGCGGATGTTCTGGTCCTTGTCGGGAGTGATCTTGGCCCGGCGGGTCGAACCGAAGGCGGCAATCTTGGCCTGGACGAGACGCTCCTTCTTGATGTCCTTGAAGAAAGCGACGTCCTTGGGATTGCTCCCCGGCCATCCCCCCTCGATATAGTGGATGCCGCTTTCGTCCAGCCTGTGGGCGATGCGGATCTTGTCCTCGACCAGGAAGGAGATGTCCTCCGCCTGGGTTCCGTCCCTAAGTGTCGTATCGTAAAGTTTTACCAGGCTCATTTAACCCCACCCTTTTATAGTCCGTTCCGCTCCATAAAAGAAAAAACAGAATTGGCCACGGAGACACGGAGAACTTCCGAGATAACTGCAAACCCACATAACAGGAACTGCCTGTACTTCAACTTCAAAACCAATTAGCCACGGAGACACGGAGAACTTCTGAGTTAACCGCGAACCAAAGGCAGAAGGTAACCCAACTAACAGGAACTGCCTGTACTTCTACTTCAAAACCATTAGCCACGGAGACACGGAGAACTTCTGAGAGTGCGAAACAAAGAAGGAAGTATCGGTTATTTTCCCCCGATTCAGGACTTCAGCTTTTCTCAGATTTTCTCCGTGTCTCCGTGGCAAAAAGGTTTCAGGTTTTCCGTGGCAGGAAAGGTTTACTTCTGCACCCCCGAGAGACCGAAGGCGTCGTGCAGCACCCTGACAGCCAGTTCGGTGTACTTGGAGTCGACCACGACGGAGATCTTGATCTCGGAGGTGGAGATCATCTGGATGTTGATCCCTTCCTTAGCCAGCGTCTCGAACATCTTGGTGGCGACACCGGCGTGGCTCCTCATGCCGAGACCTACGATGGAGACTTTGCTGACGTTCTCATCGGAGATGACGTCCTTGGCGGAGATGGCTTCGGCGGTCTCCTTGGTGATGGCCAGGGCCTTCTTGAAATCGGTCTGGGGCACCGTGAAGGTGAAGTCGGTGAATCCCGCCT
>NZ_JBXKJL010000102.1:0-7895 GCF_056994735.1 Geomonas sp. | reverse complement strand
CATTCGCGCCGAGGTCGCCCCCCCACGAAGATGCCATAAAACCACCTCCCGCTTGCATAGCTGCTCTCTCAGATACCGGCTATATCTTTGCAGCGGCAGCCAGAAACATTTGTTAAAGATACTTTATCAGCCACCCATGTCAACGACGGGAGGGGTGTCGCTATCCCTGCATGGAAGTGAGAGAAATCAACAGTCTCAGCAACATTTCTCTGATGATTTGGAAGCATGAGGATAGCTGAGGCAATAGCGTTTGCCTGCCCTTTGACAATAGTTGGCCGTGCGATATCTGGTACAGGTTTCCAAGGAGACGCACCCCCTCAGCTCCTCGAAAGGTTCAGGGAGATATGAAGAGCGGAACCAAGAAGGTCATCGTGGAGGCCGAGGCCTGGCGCCGACCGCGAGTGCGGAGCACACTGCTGGAAGGGCCGGGAGAGGATGGGTGACCGGCAGACGAGGAAACCCGCTGGGCTGCGCGCCGGTGAATCCGCAGGCATCACACGGAGCAGTGTGGTTCCATTCGTGCTGAGCTTGTCGAAGCACGCAAGCTGAAGGACCCGGTTGGAGCGCTTGGGGCAACATTCTTGGAAAAGCAAATCCCCCCTGCCCCCCCTTCGCTAAAGGGGGGACGCGAGGCACCCGATTCGTCACTCATCGTCGGTGTGCAGTGTTCGTGGACTGTGAAGGGCGGAAGCGTTGCCCCAGGCACGAACAAGGGCCTGAACCCTGTAGGATCCAAGCCCTTGTTCATGCTGGTTGTGCCGGCTGTGATGCCGACAGCCCCCCTTGCTTCCGCTCTCTTTAGGTACGCCCCACGGTCTGGAGGGCTTCGCGGATGAAGGCCAGGTGGCGCTGCTCGTCCGCGTAGTTCTGCTGGATGATGGAGGTGATGTCCACCGGGAAATCCATTTTGGAGGCTTCCTCGTACTTGGAGGTGGTAAGACGCTCGTTGGTTTCCATGGCTTCCAGGGCACCTTTGGTCCCGGTCAGGCTGCGCAGCGCAGTGAAGCCGGAGATGATGAACCCTTTGAAGTCTGAGGTGAGCTCAGGGGGGGTTCCGCCCAGCTCCAGCACCTTGGCCGACAAGAGGTCTATGTGCTTGCGGTGGTCCGCCTGGAACTGGATCAGCTTGTCCTTTATCACCTGCTCGTTCACGTTCTTGATGGCCTGGTCGTAGGCATGGGTGGCATCCACGTCCAAATGAATGAGCTTCTCCAGTTGATTGAGAATGTCGTCTCTGTTCATGTAGCTACCTCCAGAATTAAATTTTTGTAAGGTTAGCACAGGGGATGCTTTTTACAACGCATCAGCAAAAATTCCTTTTTTTCAAACAGTTATTCCTTCATTCGCCCAATAATCCTCCACTCGTGGCCCTTCTGGTGCTCGTGGTTTTCGGCGGCTTCCTTGGCAATCTCCCTGCTGTGCAGCCAACCAGTGATCTTGCCGCACCCCACTTTGCACTCGGGGAGATACTCGTATGCCGTGTAGTCGTGTTCCATGGCAATACTCCTTGGGACCGGATCGGATAGTCGCGCCGCTTACTTGCAATCCTCCGCCCACAGGCACTTCTTTTGGCCGCAGCGGGCCGCCTTGCCGGTATCGAAGCACTCCTGATTTCCCTCTTTGCGCTGGATCACCCTGATCAGTTCGCTCTTCTTCATCTTCCCGGGCGCTATGTCCATTCTCTGAGCCATCTCCTTGATATCCTGTACTTTCATTTACCCTCTCCTTTTCAATTCCCCGCAGGGTTCTTTATTTTTCTCACCGGAAGGTCTGCACCTTTGGTACAGGGCAGAGCTATCCAGCCTGCAAGATTGACACGACCTAATAATTTAACCATACCTCTCCTTTTGTCAAACATCTCCCCGCATTCAACACCGTCAAAAAGATAGTGTCTGCGCCCGGCGATGGCCTTTCATAGCGGCTTTGGCGGGCTGAAGTGAAGGTATGATAGACTGTCATAGGAGGAGATTCACGATGAGCCTCGATGAATACAAGCGCAAGAGAGACCTCAGTAAGACTCCTGAACCCCCGCCCGGTGAGACCAATCCAGCCAATGTCCTGCGCTTCGTGGTTCACAAACATGCAGCCTCCCATCTGCACTACGACTTCAGGCTGGAGATGGATGGGGTCCTCAAGAGCTGGGCCATCCCCAAGGGCCCTTCGCTTGATCCGGCCATCAAGCGGCTGGCGATGATGGTGGAGGATCATCCCTACGAGTACCGCACCTTCGAAGGCGTTATTCCCAAGGGGAACTACGGCGCCGGGGAGGTCATCATCTGGGACGAAGGCACCTTCCACGCCGTCGGGGTTAGCGGGAAGGGAGAGAGCGAGGGGCCGTTGCGGGAGGGGCTGAGGAAGGGGGATCTGAAGTTCATACTCGACGGGGAGAAGCTCAAAGGCGAGTTCGCCCTGGTACGGATCAAGAGCGACAAGGATAACACCTGGCTGCTGATCAAGAAGAAGGACCAATACGCAACCGGCGAGGACGTCACCACCCTCGACCGTTCAGTGGTGAGCAATGCGACCATCGAGGAGATCCGTCAGGGGAAGAAGGCTGCTCCCGCCAGTAAAGAGGCCGCGGTTCGTGCCAACGCTTCAATTCCTGCCGAGACCTCGGGCCCGGCCCGAGCTCCAAGGGCCGCAGAGCCTTCAACCACAGCGAAGACTCCCGCACCGCCGGCGCCACCCGATTCCGCGCATCCCGCGCCGCCGAAAAGATCGGCAGCCCCGATGCCCCACAACGTGAAGCCTATGCTGGCCAGTTCCACGGAGGAGTCGTTCGACGACCCGGACTGGATCTTCGAGATCAAGCTGGACGGCTACCGTGCCATCGCCGAATTGGAAGGCGGCAGCGTGACCCTCTATTCCCGCAATAACCTCTCCTTCAACAAGAGGTTCCCCGCCATCGTCAGTTCCCTGGAATCCATAGGAAGAAGTGCGGTTTTCGACGGAGAGGTCGTGGCCCTCGACGAGAACGGGAGATCGTCGTTCCAGGTACTGCAGAACAACCAGCGCACCGGCGAGGGGAATATCTGCTACTACGTCTTTGACCTCCTCTACCTGGACGGCGAGGATCTGCGGGGGCTCCCCCTCCTCACCAGGAAGGCGATGCTGCGCGGCCTGCTGCGGGATCTCCCCAATATCAGGTATAGCGACCACGTGCTCGAGTACGGCAGGGACTTCTTCGCCCTGGCCCGGCAGAACAGCCTGGAGGGGATTCTGGCCAAGCGCGGCAGCAGCCGGTACCTGAACGGAAGGCGCAGCCGCGACTGGCTCAAGATCAAGATCCGGATGCGGCAGGAGGCGGTGATCTGCGGCTTTACCGCCCCGCGCGGCAGCCGGAAAAACCTCGGCTCGCTGGTGCTGGGGGTCTACGAGAACAATGAGCTGGTCTACATCGGCCTGACCGGCGGCGGCTTCGACGACGCCGGATTGAAGGAGATGTACGCGAGGCTGGAGCCGCTCATCGAGGAAAAGTCTCCTTTCAAGGAGAAGGTGAAGACCGACATGCCGGTCACGTGGGTGAAACCGGCGTTGGTGTGCGAGGTCGAGTTCGCCGAATGGACCGACGAGGGAATCATGCGGCAGCCGATCTTCCTGGGGCTCAGGGAAGACAAGGACCCTTCACAGGTGGTGAGAGAGCTGTACTCGACCGAGGTGAACGCCGAAGAGGGGGGTGGTCCGACAAAAGAGGAGGCCGCCGGCACCCAAGAGAAGGAAGAGACGACCGCCGGGACGGAAGATCTGGAAGAGCAAAGCGGTAAGAAGAAGATCCTGGTGATCGACGGCAAGAGGCTGGAGCTCAGCAACCTGAGCAAGGTCTTCTGGCCTGACGAAGGCTATACCAAAGGGGATGTCATCGACTACTACCGGAAGGCATCCCACCTGATCCTCCCGCACCTGCAGGACCGGCCGGAATCGCTGTACCGGACTCCGCACGGCATTGCCGAGCCCGGGTTTTTCCAGAAGGAGGCGGGCGCGCTGCCGCCGCCGTGGATGGCGACCAAGGAGATCTACTCGAAGCATGTCGACAAGAACATCAAGTTCTTCCTCTGCCAGGACGAGGCCACCCTGGTCTACATGGCGAACCTGGGGTGCATCGAGATCAACCCCTGGCTGTCGCGCATCCAGCACCTCAACAATCCCGACTATTTCGTCATTGACCTCGACCCCGAGGACATCTCTTTCGAAAAGGTCATCGAGGCCGCCCTCGCGGTCCGTGATGTTCTCGACCGGGCTGGCGCCACGAGCTTCCCGAAGACCTCGGGTGCGACGGGGATTCACATCTATATCCCCCTGGGTGCGAAGTACGGTTACGTCACGGCGCAGCAGTTCGCCGAGGTGGTGGCTACCCTCGCCCACAGTCTGGTTCCCGACTTCACCAGTCTGCTGCGCAGCCCGCAGAAGCGGCAGAAAAGAGTCTATCTCGACTTCCTGCAGAACAAGGCGGGGGCGACTCTGGCGGCACCGTACAGCATCCGGCCGAAACCGGGCGCGACTGTCTCGACTCCCCTGAAATGGGAAGAGGTGAAGCCGGGACTGCATCCGAGCCAGTTCACCATCAGGACCATTTTTCAGCGTGTCGAGCACCTTGGGGACCTTTTCGCAGGGGTGCTGGGGCCGGGAATCGATCTGGAGACATGCATCGAAAATCTGGAGAGAAGCTGAGGCGGGAAGGTAGGGGCAATTCAACTCCACGACTGCGGCTAAACAGTGATATCATATCGAAATAACTAGCATATTAGCTGAACCAGCCCCCCGACCTGGCCCTATCTAAGCCAATATCCCCTGTGCTATACTGCAGGTAGCAAGAGGCTGAACACAGGGAGGTGAACAGTCATGTTGCGATGGGCTCTGATATTTTTCGTCATATCCATCCTCGCCGCCTTTTTTGGGTTCGCCGGTGTTGCCACTGCAGCAGCAGGCATCGCTAAACTACTCTTCTATCTGTTCCTGGCGATCGCCGTGATCATGCTGATAGCTGGCCTTCTCGCCGGTCGAAGCATCACACGATAACCTACTGAGACATTAAATCGAAAAAATCTGATCGGGCGGCCACAGGCCGCCTTTTTCATGTCCGCAATCTTCTTACCTATTTCGACTCCTGTTCATGCAGTTGTCTCTTGATCTCCTGCAGCTCTTCCTGCCTGGCAGGGCTGGTTTCCGGGTATTTCATTCCGAGCTTCTCGAGGCTTTCCAGGATGACCTGCGAGACTATCAGCCTGGTGTTCCTCTTGTCATCAGCCGGGACGACGTACCAGGGAGCATGCTTGGTGCTGGTCGCGCTCAGGCACTCCTCATAGGCGCTCATGTACTCCTTCCAGAGTTTCCTCTCCTCGATATCGGACTGGCTGAGCTTCCAGTTCTTTTCCGGATTCTCGATCCTCTCCAGGAAACGCTTCCGCTGCTCTTCCTTCGATATGTGGAGGAAGAACTTTATCACCAGGGTGCCATTTCTATAAAGATGGTTCTCGAAGTCCACAATCGACCGGTATCGGTCCCGCCAGATCTCCTTGTCGTCGGCGAGTCGGTCGGGAAGTCCCTCCGCCTGCAGGATGTCCGGATGCACCCGGACTATCAGCACCTCCTCATAGTGCGAGCGATTGAAGATGCCGATCCGCCCCCGCTCCGGCAGCCGGGAGATGGCTCTCCAGAGGAAATCGTGCTCCAGCTCGGTACCGCTGGGGTGCTTGAAGGAATGGACCTCGCACCCCTGGGGGTTGATGCCGGACATGACATGCTTGATAGCGCTATCCTTGCCGCCGGCGTCCATCGCCTGGAAGATCAGCAGCAAAGAATAGCTGTTGTTTGCGTAGAGGAGGGCCTGCAGCGCGCTTAGCTGCTGGATGTGCTGATCCAGCAGCTCCTGGTACTGCTCCTTTGAACCGTAGAAGGGGTCGACCAGGGTCGGCAGCTTCTTCAGCGAAAGCTTCTGGCCGTTTTCGACTATGAAGTCCTTGATCGGGATTTTCATGGTTTCCCCCCCGGCTCAATCGCCAGGAAATGCGATGGTAGTTATCCGTTTAAGTCTTCTCAGATTTTCTCCGTGTCTCCGTGGCTAAAGGTTTGGCTTCGGCCCCCGGAAGATGCGCCCTTTGGCGGCGCTGGTCGTCGTTGCCATGACATCCCCCTCCTATTAACATTCATGAATTCTAATTTGCCTAGAATTCTAGGACTTGAGGCCGCGTTGTCAACCGCCCGGGAGCGCCGGAATTTGTCCAGGGCAGCTGGCAATACCCCCCCACTTGTCTATAATTAACTTCGACATTTATTCCCTGTAATGTCATCGGACTTCCCTCCCCCTGAGGGGAAGTCCTAACCAAGAAAGGGATCCCTAATGAACACCCTTCCCCATCATCTCTGGATCGGCTTCGCCGGCGGCCTCCTCGCCTTCGCCCACTGCCTCGGCATGTGCGGTGGCTTCGTCCTCCATCTGTCCCAGGAGCAGAACCGGAACAAAATGGTCCTCAACCAGTTGCTCTGGCAGACAGGCAGAATCTTCACCTATACCCTGCTCGGCGCCCTGGCCGGATACGCCGGCGGCTTCCTCAGTTCGCTCTTTTTCAACCATGTGCTGTTCCGCAATCTCCTCACCTACCTCGCGGGAGGGGTTATCATCGTCATGGGCTTAAGCCTCCTGGGGCTTCTGCCTGTCACCAGCAAACGAGGCAACACCGGGATCTCCTCCCTGGCTTCCTTCTGCGGAAAGTTGTTCAAGGGATCTTCACCGGGGACGGCTTTATCCCTCGGCATCGCCACCGGCTTTCTCCCCTGCCCCATTATCGTCGCCTTTCTTGCCTATGCCCTCCAGTCCGCATCGGTAACCACCGGGATGGCCACCATGGCCGCACTCGGCGCGGGAACGATGGTACCGCTGCTGGTCCTCGGTGGCCTCACCCGATTGACCAGGATCCATCTCAGGAGCTGGGGACCGACGGCCGGGGGGATTATCCTGATCGTCCTGGGGACCACCACCGCGCTCAGGGGGACGACACTCTTCCACCGCCTCCTCGGCTGCCCCTCACCGGCCGCCGCGGCTCAACCCGTTCAGGAAGAGGTGAAACCTTGCTGCGCCGGGAAGGTACATGGAAACGACAGCGGCCATTAGAGCTTTCCGTTATACCTGCGCACACTGCGGCCCGACCGTCACGGCAGCGCACGATCACTGAAGTCCGGCAGAAAGAAGGGACAAAAAAGGCGGCCGGGGCCGCCTTTTTAATTGGTCATCTAGAATTCATTACAGGACGTTCTGCCGTGGCTCCTGATACGTCTTACTTCTTGTGGCACTCGGAGCACTTGGTCGGACCTGCGCCCTTGTCGGTGTGGCAACCTTTGCAGGTCTTGTGGGCGAAGTCCTTGCCGAACCCTTCGATCTTCCCCGGCCCCTTCTCGTGGCAGATCTTGCACTCCTTCAGCATCTCCTGGTGCTTCTTGTGGTTGAAGGCGACTGTACCGGGTTTAGCCTGGAAGGTCATGGTGTCGGCGGCCATAACTGCTGCTGCGCTGAAGACGACGAGGGCTACTGCGGCGATCACGTTTTTCATTTTTGCTACTCCTTGGTTTTTGTTTTTTACCACCGGAAATGTGACAATAAATACCATCGGGTGTACCCTCTGGCTATCTACATCTATAGCAATTCCACCCGATGTCGGGTCGTCATCTATGTGACATCAGGTACTTAACAAACGATCGACAGCATGGGGAAAGAGGTCGGCCCATGGAGCAGGCTTCGGAGAAAGTCGAAAAAGGGACGGTACCAGGTCTCGCTATAGACGGGTCACGGGTGAGGAATATCCGGGAAGCGAAGAAACTTACCCAGCTCTACGTGGCGAGCGTGGTCGGCGTCACCACCGATACCATTTCCCGTTGGGAGAATAACCGCTATCCCTCCATCA
>NZ_JBXKJL010000101.1:0-3226 GCF_056994735.1 Geomonas sp. | reverse complement strand
AACTACTTCGAAGGCTACCTTGAGCCGGTCTTCGCTTACTCCAACGCATACGTGCTGCAGCATGCACACGGCGCACACCCGAGCCACGCCGTCGAGTGGGGCCTCATGGGCACCTCCGTGGTCATCGCCTGCGCAGGCATCGCGGTCGCCTACGCTCTCTACATCGTCAACCCGGCCATCCCGGAGAAATTCGTCGCGACCTTCCCGGTGCTGCACCGCGCGGTCTACAAGAAATGGTACGTCGACGAGATCTACGACTTCGTGTTCGTCAACCCCTGCAAGGCGATCGGCACCTTCCTCTGGAAAGGGTTCGACGTCCTGGTGGTGGACGGGATCGTCAACGGCGTTGCGGCCATCGTGCGCGGCTTCTCCGGCATCCTGCGCCACGTGCAGACCGGTATGGTCCACAACTACGCCTTCACCATGGTGCTGGGCGTGGTGGTGATCGTCGCCGCCTACCTGTTCCGTTAATAGAGAAAACAGCCATACATTTTGACCAGTAAGTTAAAGGAGCAAAGTAAATGAGCCAGCTACCGTTACTGAGCATACTAACCTTCACGCCGCTGATTGGAGCGATCCTCCTCCTCTTCGTGCCCAAGAACAACCACGGCGCGCTCCGTGGCCTCGCCCTGGCGGTGTCGGTGGTGACGTTTGCCGCTTCGATCCCCCTGATCACCGGCTACAACCCGGCCGACCAGGCTAACGGCGGCTACCAGTTCCTCGAGAACGTGCCCTGGATCGCGGCAGGCCCGTTCCAGATGAGCTACCACCTGGGCATCGACGGGATCTCCCTCTGGCTCGTTATCCTGACCACCTTCATCATGCCGATCGCGATCCTCTCCACCTGGACCGCGGTCGAAGAGAAGGTGAAGGAGTACATGGTCTGCCTGCTTCTCCTCGAAGTCGGCATGATCGGCACCTTCGTTTCGATCGACCTCTTCCTCTTCTACATCTACTGGGAAGTCATGCTGATCCCGATGTACTTCATGATCGGCATCTGGGGCGGCAAGAACAGGATCTACGCGGCCCTCAAGTTCTTCATCTACACCATGGTCGGCTCGCTCCTCATGCTGGTCGCTTTGATCGCCCTCTACTTCAAGGCGGGCGGCGGCGACTTCAGCATCCTGCGCTTCTACGACCTGAGCCTCGACCCGGTCACCCAGACCTGGATGTTCCTGGCCTTCGCACTGGCCTTCGCCATCAAGGTCCCGATGTTCCCGCTGCACACTTGGCTTCCTGACGCACATACCGAGGCTCCGACCGCAGGCTCCGTGATCCTGGCCGCCGTCATGCTGAAGTGCGGTACCTACGGCTACGTCCGCTTCGCGATGCCGCTCTTCCCGGACGCCCAGGCCAAGTTCATGCCGCTCATCGCCACCCTTTCCGTGATCGGCATCGTCTACGCCTCACTGGTCGCCATGATGCAGAAGGACGTCAAGAAACTCGTCGCCTACTCTTCCGTAGCGCACCTGGGCTTCGTCATGCTCGGCATCTTCGCCCTCAACCAGCAGGGTGTCCAGGGCGGCATGCTGCAGATGCTCAACCACGGTGTCTCCACCGGCGCACTGTTCCTTATCGTCGGCTTCATCTACGAGCGCCGTCACACCCGCGAGATCTCGGAGTTCGGCGGCCTCGCCAAGCAGATGCCGGTCTTCGCCGTGATGTTCATGATCGTCACCTTCTCCTCCATCGGCCTCCCCGGCACCAACGGGTTCGTCGGCGAGTTCCTGGTGCTGATCGGCGCCTTCGAGAGCAAGATGCGCGTCTACGCCATCATCGCCTCCAGCGGCGTGATCCTCTCCGCGGTCTACATGCTCTGGATGTTCCAGAGGGTCATGTTCGGCGAGCTGAAGAATCCGAAGAACCAGGTGCTGAAAGACCTGAACGCGAGGGAAGTGGCCATCATGCTGCCGCTGCTCGCCCTGATCTTCTTCATCGGCGTCTACCCGCGCCCCTTCATCGACAGCATGGCGCCGTCCATCGACAGGCTGATCGCGCAGTGCCAGAGCAAGAAGCAGGTTGCCATGGTTATGCCCGCAGCAGCTCCGGCCGCTGTAGTGATAGCTCCGGCAGATCCCCATGCAGCTGCACCGGTTGCAGTCGCACCGGCCGCTCACGAAGTCAAATAGAACCGCTTAGAAATAGCTGACGGAGGATTATAGATGGAAACAATTGCTATGCCAGCCATTAACCTAGCAGCGATCATGCCTGAGGTCATCCTCTCGGTAGTCGCCATGGTGCTGCTGCTCGTCAACGTCTTCGTTCCGAGCGAAAACAAGGGGTACCTCGGGTACCTGAGCATCATCGGACTCGCGGTGACCGCGGCAAGCGTCGTGGGTGGCTGGGGAACTCCGCAGGCAGGGTTCAACGGCGCGGTAGTGCAGGATAACTTTGCGATCTTCTTCAAGGTGATCTTCCTGCTCTCGGCCGGCCTGGCGATCCTGATCTCCGACCGCTACATGTCCCAGGAAGGGTGCAACCAGGGCGAGCTCTACCCCCTGATCCTCTTCTCAACCATCGGCATGATGCTGATGGCCTCCGGGACCGACATGATGGTCATCTTCCTGGGCCTCGAGCTTCTCTCCGTCTGCCTCTACGTGCTGGCGGGCTTCAACAGGGATAGCGTCAAGTCCAACGAAGCGGGTCTCAAGTACTTCCTCCTGGGCTCATTCTCCACCGGCTTCCTGCTCTACGGCATGGCGCTGACCTACGGCGCGACCGGCAGCACCAAGCTCGCCGCCATCTACGCCTACGTAAGCCAGAACCAGGCAGTGGCAACCAACCCGATCTTCGTGGTGGGCATGCTCCTGATCGCCGTCGGCTTCAGCTTCAAGATTGCCGCCGCACCGTTCCACATGTGGACCCCGGACGTCTACCAGGGCGCACCGACCCCGGTAACCGCCTTCATGTCGGCCGGCCCGAAAGCCGCAGGCTTCGCCGCCTTCATCCGCGTGATGATCTTCGCCTTCCCGATGCTGAAAGGGAACTGGACCGAACTCCTCTGGGTCCTCGCAGTGCTGACCATGACCGTCGGTAACATCATTGCCCTCTCCCAGGACAACATCAAGAGAATGCTCGCCTACTCCTCCATCGCCCATTGTGGTTATGCGCTGGTAGGCTTCACCGCCTGCAACGCCGAAGGCGCCGCCGGCATCCTCTTCTACATGCTCTCCTACACCTTCATGAACATCGGCGCCTTCGCCGTCGTGGTCCTGATCGGCAAGAA
>NZ_JBXKJL010000100.1:0-3012 GCF_056994735.1 Geomonas sp. | reverse complement strand
CTAGCCTCGATTTCCACAGCCCTAGGATCGGCTAACAAAAGAGGCTTTGAACCGACGCCTGAGGAGTCCAAGGCGATTAGTGAACATGGTAACTCATACAAGCGGTTAGCCTCATACAGTCGGCGGCTCGAAGAACCAAGCTAGGCAGCAGTATTATTAGTGACATTTGGTACTGATAAGCTAAAATTGACAGTGCTTCAGAAAAACTAACTAGCTGTTTCTTGGTTCTTAGGGTCTAAAATAGCACTGTCAAAACATGAACATCAGTCATAGCAATGAGCTAACAAATGCTGCCCCTGAAGCGCGCTTCTTCCTGGCCCCCGAGAAGCTTCTGCACCGACAGTACGAGGCGCTGCGAGCCTATTTCGTTGATGGGCTGTCGTCGGCGGAAGTCGCTCGGCGGTTCGGTTACACGCTAGGCGCCTTCCGGGTATTGTGTCACCAATTCCGCCACGATCAAACCCGGCAGGAACGGTTTTTCCGCGAGGTGCGCCGTGGGCCGCAGGCGGCGGCGGCGCGCGACCCGGTGCGCGAGCGGGTGATCGCCCTGCGCAAGCAGAATCTGTCGGTCTATGACATCCAGCAGGAGCTCCAGGCCGAGGGCCAGGAGCTCAGCATCAATGCGCTCTCAACGCTGTTGCAGGAGGAGGGCTTTGCCCGCCTGCCGCGGCGCCGCGACGAGGAGCGCCCGACCCTGCTGAAGCCGGCGCCGACCGCCGGGGCTGACGTGCGACTGTTGGAGTTGTCACCGCGCACGTTTCGCACCCAGCTGGCCGGGCTCTTCGTCTTTGTCCCCCTGATGCGCGAGTTGGACCTGGGGCAGATTGCTCGTGAGGCCGAGCTGCCAGGCTCGGCGATGATTCCGGCCGAACAGGCGCTGCGCAGTCTGTTGGCCCTGAAGCTGGTCGGCATCGAACGCAAAAGCCACGTCATGACGCTGGTTTGTGATGACGGTCTGGCCCTGTTTGCGGGGTTGAACGTCATCCCCAAGCGCTCGTATCTGGCCGCCTATAGCTCACGCCTCGGTCACCAGGAGTGTCTGCGCCTGATGGCAACATGGTTCCAACACGTGCAACACCTCGGGCTCGAGCGTAGCAGCTCGCTGGATTTAGACTTCCATACGGTACCGGCCAACACCCAGCGAGAGCCGCTACAGAAGCATTACGTTTCGCGCCGCAGTCGGCGCCAGCAGGGTGTGCTGGTATTTCTGGCCCGCGATGCCGAGCAACGGGTCTTGTGCTACGCCAATGCCGGGCTGACCAAAGCCGCGCGTGCCGACGAGATTCTGCGCTTCGTGGACTTCTGGCAGCAGCAAACCGGCCAGCCTCCGCAAGAGTTGGTCTTTGACTCCCAGCTGACCACCTATGCCAATCTCCGTCGCCTGGATGAGCAGGGCATCCGCTTTATCACCTTGCGGCGCCGCTCCCGGCCCCTGCTGGCCACACTCTACGCCCGGCCGGCCTCGGCATGGCGTCGCATCACCCTGAAGAGCCTGACGCGCACCTATCGCCATCCGCGCGTGATGGATGAACGCATTCACCTGCGCGGCTATGGTGAGCAACCGCTCCGACAGCTCGCCGTTATGGACCTCGGGCACGAGCAGCCCACGGTGTTGCTGACCAATGAGCTACGCTCGACCCCGGCCACGCTGATCACCCGCTATGCCCAGCGCATGCTCATCGAGAATGGCATCGCCGAAGCGATCCACTTCTTTCATATCGATGCGCTCTCCTCTATGGTCGGCCTGAAGGTGGACTTCGATCTACAGATCACCCTGATGGGCAGTGCCTTGTACCGCCTCCTGGCCCAACGCTTGGCCGAGAACTATCACCGAGCCACGGCCAAAAACCTCTTCAACCAGTTGCTTAATGTCCCTGGCAAGGTGAGCATCGAGCCCCATCAGGTCGTGGTCACCCTCGACAAACGTGCCCACAACCCGTATCTGGTCGACTCCGGCCTCGCCGAGCAACCTACACCCATGCCCTGGTTCGGGCACAAGCAGCTGGTGCTCCGTTTCGCTTGATCTCGATGGCTAAAATGTTAGTTGAATTTTCTACTGTGGAAATCGAGGCTAGCGGACTGGTGGCGACGGTTGTGGTCTGGATAGGGCTACATCAGCCGGCGGGCTACTGCCTCCGCCACGCCAGGGCTGGATCGAGCGGTTTGCTGAGGCGATTGCCCGGCTGAGACGGATAAAGGGAAATCCGTAGTAGTCGGTGCTATAGAACATGTGGCGATCCACCCGACGCACGGACGCAAGCTAAAGACATCTTTATTGCTTTTAAGTGATATTAACCGATATTAAATAATATTAATCAATATGTAAGAGATTGTCATCTAGAGAGGAACATCAAATATGTCTGATGAGCAGCGAAGAATTTTTTTGGAAGGATCGATGCAAGAGACGTGGGATCGTGTCGCAATAGATTATGATCAACAGAGAGAGCAGGACCCAGTATATATATCCTGCATCAGTCAGGCCGTTACGGCAATTATTAAGTCTCGTATTGGCGGTGTCGTACTAGACGCGGGCTGCGGGACGGGCATGACAACCTTTCCTTTAGTTTCTCATTTTAATAAAGTTATTGCTCTTGATTTTTCGCTGAAGTCATTGCATATCCTTAAAGCTAGACCTAGTGGTAATGCTATTTACTCAGTACAGGCAGATATCAGAAAGTTACCATTTCCAACAGACTTTTTTGATGCCGTCCTTTGTGCTAATACATTGCAGCACTTACGCCCAGGAAGTTCGCAAAAGCGAGCTATCGCTGAACTAATGCGAGTTACAAAAACCGGAGGCCGAATAGTTATATCCGTGCATCACTACAGCCGTGGCAAGCAGCGCAGAGGCTGGATTAAAGAGGGCAAGCCCGGTCAGCCAGGTATTGATTATATATTTCGTTTTCTCCCTGAAGAATTAGCTTCTTTACTGCCGGGCGCTTCGATCTCGTCAGTAGGATACTATGGTTTAAGCGGTGTGCCATTACTTGGCGGCAAGATCCAGAGCCTAGT
>NZ_JBXKJL010000099.1:0-4752 GCF_056994735.1 Geomonas sp. | reverse complement strand
TAATAATTTTTCATCAAGATTGACTTATTCTTCAAGGCTGTGAAAATAAATTAACTTGAAAATTAAAGACAAGTATGCCGCGTTAATGTACAATATCATGCTGTTTGTTCCCAGCATGCGGCTGCCGCTTTCACGATAATAACCGTGTCTTCAGCCCGGTCAGGAGAAAAGATGAAATTAAAGAGAGTCGCCTTAATCACCCCACCGTACCACTCCGGTGTCGTGGAATCCGCCGGCACCTGGCTGAACGTCGGTTTTGTCTATATAGCAGGGGCGCTGCGCGCTGCCGGATACGAGGTCGACTACTACGACGCCATGTCGCTGTGGCACAAGTGGCCCGAGATCGAGGCGCGGATCCGCTCCTTCAACCCCGACGTGGTGGCAACCACCTCTTTTACCGCTTCCATCGGCCATGCGCTGGAGCTGACCGCCCTGGCCAAGGAGATCAACCCCGACGTCGTCACGGTGCACGGTAACGTCCACGCCACCTTCTGCTACGACGACATGCTGAAGGCCGAGCACGACACGGTCGATTACATCGTGCGCGGCGAGGGGGAAGTGACCCTGGTCTCGCTCCTCGACTGCCTGAACGCCGACGGAGATCCCGCGCAGGTGCCCGGGCTCGCCTTCTGGCGCGACGGCGCCGTGGTCGCCACCCCCAAGGCCCCCTACATCCAGGATCTCGACGCGCTCCAGCCGGCCTGGGACCTGGTGGAGTGGCCGATCTACACCTACCGCGCCAAGAACAACGCCCGGCTGGCCATCGTCTCCTCCTCGCGCGGCTGCCAGGAGAAGTGCTCCTTCTGCTCCCAGCAGCTCTTCTGGGCCAGGTCGTGGCGCTCCCGTTCGGCGGAGAATTTCGTGGACGAGCTGGAGCTTCTGAAGAACACCTACGGGGTCGAAGTGGCGATGCTGGCCGACGAGATCCCGACCCTGAGCCGGGAGCGCTGGGAGAGGATCCTCGACCTGATGATCGAGCGCAAGGTGGGGGTCAAGCTCCTGATGGAGACCCGCGTGGACGACATCCTGCGCGATGCCGACATCATGGACAAGTACCGCGAAGCCGGCGTCGAGCACATCTACGTGGGGGTAGAGGCGGGGGACCAGGCGACCCTGGATCTCTTCAACAAGAACACCAAGGTGGAGCAGTCCAAGGCCGCCATCGACATCATCAACAACGCCGACATCGTCTCCGAGACCTCCTTCGTGCTGGGGATGCCCGACGATACGCCCGAGTCGATCGCCGCGACCATCGAGCTCGCCAAGCACTACAATCCCGACATGGCCTTCTTCCTGGCCATCGCCCCCTGGCCCTACGCCGAGCTCTACTCCGAGCTGGAGCCGTATGTGGCCACCCTGGACTACCGGAAATACAACCTGGTGGAGCCGGTGATCAAGCCAAAGCATATGACGGTGGAGGAACTTGAAAGGGAACTCGGCAAGGCATCCCAGAAGTTCTACATGCACAAGTTCCAGAACCTGCACGAGCTCTCCCCCTGGAAGCGCACCTTCATGGTTGCCGTGCTGGACATCCTGATCAACAACTCCTACCTGGCCGGGCAGATGCGGGCCATGATGAAGGATGGCAAGCAGATGCCGCCCGAAGTGCAGGCCCTCCTGAAGAGCATGAAGGAGCTGAAAGGGATGCCCGACATCAAGGGGATGCCGGATATGAAAGGGAAGGGCGGCGGCCATCCCCACACCTTCGCGCCGATACCGTGAAACCGTGAAACCGTGACAGGTGAAAGGTGAAAGGTGAAGGGTGAAGGGTGACGGGTGAAGGGTGAAGGGTGACCCTTGCGTCCCCCCCTTTGACAAAGGGGGGACAGGGAGGATTTGCCTTTGAAGTCCAGACAGTTCCCAGCCTCAAGATTCAGGAGCAGCAGCGTGAATTCCATCAAGCAGACCGCCATCGTACTCAATGGCTTCATACACGACTTCGCCACCGGATACTGGCTCTCCGCCCTTATCGCCATCCATCTCCTGCACGGCTACCATGCCGGGGCGCCGGCCCTTGCGGAGCTCCTGACCGTCATCGAGCGCTTCTTCTTCTGGAACAGCGTGGGCGCGGCGGTGACCATTTTCGCTACCGGCGGAATGCGGAGCTTCACCTACGTGGACAACTTCTACGGCGCCGACGCCGAGCGGACCCGCCGCAAGATGCTGGTGATGAAGCACGTCGTGCTGTTCGTGGTAGTCGGTCTCGGCACCTACTGGGGCTACCGCACGGCTTTCTGCTGAGCCGCGAATAACCACCACTGTTGCATCCCTCCCCCCGCTTGATGCTGCTCCGTTCCTGCCCGACTTGGATACCCTCGGCATACTGCTCCGCTCCTGCCTGACCAGGATCCCCGCGGCATGCTGCTCCGCTGCTGCCCGGCCAGGATCCAACTGCATACTGCTCCGCTCCTGCCCGACCTGAATCCCCGGCATACTGCTCCGCTCCAGCCCGACGAGAATATCCGCGGGATACTACCTCCGCTTCTGCCCGACCCCGCATCCCCCGTAGGAGCGCCCTCCCGGGCGCGACCCCCCGGCATACCCTCCTTATCACCATCCGCGGCAGTACAGACCCTCACCCGTCGCCTACCCGCCGATACACGCACCCCCTCCCATCGAACACCGCCGACCCGGATCTGCTCGACCAGGTCCGGACGTAGCCGGCACCGCATTGCGAAAAAGGTTGCATTCGCCGGAACCTTCTGCTAGAAGGGTCTCATGTGAAATTCGCCATTATTTTGACGGTGGAGGCGGCAGAGGACGAGACAATCGGAGTCGCAACTCCTTGAGGGATAACGCCACATAAAGCAGCATCGGCTGGAGGGTGAGAGAGTATGGCCTTTTGGGAGGAGATTTTTCTCTGGATCGCGGTGGCGGGATATGGCGTCTCATTCCTGCTCTTTCTCAACGCGCTGGTCTTCAAGAGGGACAGGCTGCAGGACTGGGGCTACAGGGTCGCGGTGTCCGGCTTCCTGGCCGAGACGGTGGCCATCGCGGTCAGGTGGGCGGTGACGGGGCATATGCCGGCGATGTACACCTACGAGAACTCCCTGGCGGGGAGCTGGGCCATCCTGCTGACCTACCTGGTGCTGCGCCACTTCTTTCCGCAGGCACGTCCCTTCGCTGTCGCGGTAACGCCGCTGGCGCTGCTCATCATCGGCAACGGCATGTTCACCGGCGGTGAGCTCCGTCCCCTCGAGCCCGCCTTCAGGAGCAACTGGCTCTTTGTCCATGTCATGTTCGCCTGGTTCGCCTTCGGCTCCTATGTCACGGCTTTCTGCTCGGGCAGCATGTACCTCATGAGGGAAAAATCGAACAGCTCCTTCCTGATCCGGCTCCCCGAATCGAAGCTCCTGGAAGAACTCTCGCTGAGGCTGGTACTCTTCGGCTTTTTCGCACAGGCAGTGATGATCGGCAGTGGCGCCATCTGGGCGCACGCGCTGTGGGGACGGTACTGGGCCTGGGATCCTGTCGAGAACTGGTCGCTGATCTCCTGGCTCATTTACGGGACCAACGTGCACCTGCGGACCACCTTGGGTTGGAGCGGATCGAGGGCGTCGTGGTTGGCCGTCGGCTCCCTGGTAGGGGTTATATTCCTCTTCTTCGGTTTCGGACATGGAGTCAGCATCCATACCACCGTCTTTTGAAGCATCACCTGGTTCATTCCATCTCTCCCCGAAAAATCCCGGCAAGAGGGTCGCCGCTGTCGAACCGGCGGCGCCCGCTTTCCCTGCAGCCAATCCGGAACCCATACCCATCCTCATCCCTTTCTTACCCCCTCCCGTCGCTTCCGATTTAATCTCCCCCATTATCCTGTCAATCATTCCCGCGCGATCCATAGAAAAACAAAGCTTGATTATTAGTTTTGATGCCTGGTTGGCGTCATTGAAATGTAATCTTATTCCCGTTCTTTCACCTTTGGGGAGTGGGGTGATGCCGGAGTGCCAATATCTGCGACCTGAGAAGGGTGTAGAAGGCCATCCGGACTAGGCTCTTCCCCTTGGTGGGAAAATTATTTTTGTCACATAAAGCCGGAGCACAGCATGCCCGGCATCTCATGCCGCGGTGAATAACTTTTCCCATCACCCTCGCTTCTTTGATCCCGGTAACGTCCTTACCTGAAAATCCCCAACAGCGAAAGACATCGGTTTTTTCATCGCATATCTCCGAGCGATTCCCGGGTGCTGGTGATCGTGCTTGTCGCGGCTGTGAAATTATTTTCACAGCATTTAACGCCGCCCTATGGAGTTGTACCAGCCGTGTTTGACGGCCTATCCAAGGTTTCCGCGGCCGGGGACCGCGAGGCATGAAGCTTGCCAAATGAAACGTGGGAAACCGTCATGTCGATGAAACAGAGGTGGGCTATGTTGAGAAGATTTCTCCTTGTAATGATGCTGATCGGGTGTGTTCCCGCTCTGGCCAACGCGACCTGGTACGTCTCGGCGTCTACCTCGCCATCGACCGGTGCCGGCACCATCTCCAGCCCCGGTAGCACCGCCTACCCGGACACGACCCTTTCGGCCAACTACACCGTCACGCCGGCCATCGGCTACGTGATCAGCGCGGTCCGCATCGGCGGCATCGCCCAGACCGCGGTCTCCCCCGGGGTCTACAAGGTCAACAAAGTGGCAGGCACCCAGTACCTGGTCGCCTACTTCGCCACCAAGACCTTCAGCGTGACCCCCGCGGTCACCCCCGGAGGCGCCATCGTCCCGGCCTTCAGCTCGCCTCCGGTCAACTCCCTCCCGGCCG
>NZ_JBXKJL010000098.1:0-34096 GCF_056994735.1 Geomonas sp. | reverse complement strand
CCCTCTCCCTATGGGAGAGGGCAGGGGTGAGGGCAAGTGCCTCGGAGATACGGGCTTCCCTCACCCCGACCCTCTCCCGGAGGGCGAGGGGGAGCTTGAACTGTGGAGAAATGGGCAGGTGCAAGTAACTAACCGGACAACACTGCCCTGACTACCCTTTGACAAGGGGGGGATCCTAAGGGGTGGCAGCGTCTGGCTGCAAGCAAATGGAACTTTAACGTAGAACTTGGAACAGGTTTTTTCCTATGAGCGCGAAGATACTGGTTGTTGACGATGAATTGAGCATGCGGGAGTTCCTCGGCATCCTCCTGGAGGGTGAGGGGTACCTCGTCGACCAGGCGGAGTGCGCGGAGGAGGCACTTGGCTACCTCGAGCGCGGCAGGTACGAGGTGGTGATCTCCGACGTCAGCATGCCGGGGCTGGGCGGGATCGAGCTCCTCTCCAGCATCAAGAGCCAGAGCCCCGATACTGCGGTCCTGATGATCACCGCCTTCACCACCGCCGAGCAGGCGGTCGAGGCCATGAAGCTGGGCGCCTACGACTACATCAGCAAGCCCTTCAAGGTCGAAGAGGTCAAGGTGCTGGTGAAGAACGCCCTCGAGAGGCGGACCCTGGTGGAGGAGAACAAGCGGCTCAAGGCCGAGGTCATGGAGCGGCTGAGCTTCAGCGGACTGGTGGGGAAGAGCAGGAAGATGCAGGAGGTCTACGACCTGATCGCCAAGGTCGCGGAGAGCATGGCCAACGTCCTGGTCATGGGGCAAAGCGGCACCGGGAAGGAGCTCGCCGCCCGCGCGATCCACAACAACAGTCCCCGCCGCAACGCCCCCTTCGTGGCGGTCAACTGCGGCGCCATTCCCGCGACCCTCATCGAGAGCGAGCTCTTCGGTCACACCAAGGGCTCCTTCACCGGGGCCACCTCCGACCGCCCGGGCCTCTTCGAGCAGGCCGAAGGGGGGACCCTCTTCCTGGACGAGATAGGCGAGGTCCCGCTGCAGCTGCAGACCAAGCTCCTCAGGGTGCTCCAGGAGCGTGAGTTCAGGAGGGTAGGGGGGGGCTCGTCGCTCAAGGCCGACGTCCGCATCGTGGCCGCCACCAACCGCGACCTCGAGGAGCAGGTGCGCGAGGGGACCTTCAGGGAGGACCTCTTCTACCGCCTCAACGTGGTCCAGCTCCGCATGCCCTCGCTCAAGGAGCGGGCTGACGACATCCCCACCCTGGTCGAGCATTTCTACAAGAAGTACTCCATCTGGTCCGGCGCAGGCGAGATCGTCACCCCCGAAGCCCTGAATGCCCTCTTCAACTACCCCTTCCCGGGCAACGTGCGCGAGCTCGAGAACCTGGTGGAGCGCTGCGTGGTGCTGGGGAGCCGGGTCATCACCAACGATTGCCTCCCCCCGACCGTTCGGGAGTACCGGGTCCCGTCCCTTGGGGGGGAGGAGCTCTTCATCCCGGAGGGGGGGATGGACCTGCAGGGGTATCTCGACGGCCTGGAGCGGAAACTCCTGGTGCAGGCCCTGGAGAAGTGCGGCGGCGTGAAGAAGCGGGCCGCGGCGCTGCTCGGTATGACCTTCCGCTCCTTCCGCTACCGCCTGGCCAAGTTCGGCATGGACGACGAGTAGTGACAAAAAACGTCACCTGTAGGACCTTAAATTGTCCCTTTTGGGCCCCCGGGATGGCCCCTTTTACGGGGGAGTCCGGTCGTTGCACGGTAATTCAATATCTTATAGAGATATTTCCTTTTGGCTCGTAACTTGCTGTGAAGAATGGGTCTTTTAGGATTCCTGTCACACAGCGGCACAAAACGAATGAAAGGAGAAACAAATGTTACGTAAACTCAGAAGCAGCAAAGGCTTCACCCTGATCGAGCTGTTGATCGTCGTCGCGATCATCGGTATCCTGGCGGCTATCGCCATTCCTCAGTTCTCCGCCTACCGCTCCAAGGCGTACAACGCCGGCGCAAACTCCGACCTCAAGAACCTGAAGACCGGTTTCGAGGCCTACATGGCGGACAACCAGGAATACCCGGCCGACATCGACTACCATTAATCTGTAAGGATCGAAAGGAGATCAACCATGCGTAAGATGATAGCTTTAGCAGCCCTGCTGCTCTTCGTGGCATCCTCGGCTTTCGCCGTAACCGAGATCACCCTGACCTTCGCCGACGGTGGCGCCAACACCGGCACCGGCAAGCAGCTCTGGGGCGCCAAAACCGGCGCAACCAACCTCGGCACGGGCGGTTCCGTGGCCGGCCTGATCGGCAAAACCTCCACCGGCGTCGGCGTCGGCGCCAAGAGCGATACCGCCGGGTACTGCGTCTTCACCCAGCACATCAGCGGCTCGCAGGAGTTCGGTAGCGCCAGCAACACCGTGACCACCTATCACGTACAGGTCGTCACCACCGGCACCCCGAAATACTCCCTGCCCGGCAGCGCCGACTCCGCAGATTTCGCGGACGCCACCAAAGGCTGGACCTCGATGTAACTGCTGCACTCTCAGGAAACGGACGGGATGTTTCGGCATCCCGTCTTTTTTTATGGTCGCAAAGAGGATATGGGAAAAGAGTTCACCACCCGCAGCGCCCTGCTGCTGTTGATTTTCGTCGTGCTCGGGGTTTACTACCCGGCGATCTTTTCGCCGCTCAACTCTGTCGACGACCCGGGTATGTACGACTACCTGCTGAACGCCGACGGGGTTACCTTCAGGGGGATATTCTTCCCCGGCGGCAGCGGCGCCTATTACCGTCCCGTGCTGGGCCTGACCTACCTAGCCGACAAGTACGTGTGGGGGTTGGAAGAGAGCTTCATGCACCTGGAAAACATCCTTTTCCACTTGCTGAACGCCGTCCTTGTCTTCCTCATCGCTAGAAAGTGCAGTAACCTCCAGGAGCGGCGATCGCCCCTGCTGCCGCTTTGCGCGTCCCTCCTCTTTGCCGTCCACCCCATCAATACCGAAGCGGTGAACTGGATCTCCGGCCGCACCGATCCTCTGGCAGCTTCTTTCATCCTGCTGTCGGTGCTGCTGATCATCGGTGAGCGCTCCGTGGCCAGGTCCTGTCTCTCGGCCTTTAGTCTGCTCGTTGCCTGCCTTGCCAAGGAGACCGCGGTCTTCTTTCTGCCGGCGGCGGTGATCCTCCCGTTTTTCCGGGGGGTGGGCAGCGATGCCGCGAGCTTGCGGAAGACCTTTTCCGACTACCGCTGGCACTTCACGGTTTTCACCGGGACTGCTGTTGCCTACTTCAGCTTTCGGGCCCGCGCCTTCAACAAGGGAGACAACGGTGTCCACTCCGTGGTCAGCCACGTCGCCGGGGGAGACAGCGCAGGAATCCTCATCAACTTGAGGCTTATCTTCAAGGCGGCAGGTTTCTACCTCAAGAAGCTTATCCAGCCTTTCCCCCTGAACTTCGGCATCAACCACGTTTCCGATCTGTACCTGCCGGTGGGAGTGCTCCTGCTGGCGGTCGTTCTCTGGCTATTGCGGAGACGGACGCTGCCCGCTTTCTTCTTCGTCGCTGCCGCCGCCGTCGGATCCTCGGCCCTGCTGGTCCCGCTGCTCAAGCTGACCTGGACGCCTCTGGCGGAGCGTTACATGTACATTCCTTCCGCCTTCTTCGTAGTGGGGCTGACCCTTTGCGGCCATGACTGGAAGTACCGGGTCCGTCACCCGCGCTTCTTTCTGGCCCTGGTCGGCGTGGTCTTTGCCGTCTTCCTTTACGGCACCGCCAGCCGCACCATCTTGTGGCAGGACAACCTGGCGCTGTTCCAGGACACGGTGCGGAAGTCCCCCGACTTCGCCCCGGCGCAAAACGAGGTCGCCTGTGCCCTCTTTGCCAACGGGAGGGAGGCGGAGGCCTCGGCCATGATGATGTCGCTGCGCCTCCCGGACAACCTGGTCAACTTCCAGCTCGGCCTGATGAACAAGGCTTTCGCCTGCCGCCAGAAGGGAGACTTTCAAGGCGCCAGAAACTTTCTGTACCAGGCCCTTAAGAACCCCGGCAAGCACGAGGCCGATATCTGCCTGAATCTGTTGAAGGTGAACGAAGCCGAGCTGGAACGCGGCAAGGGGGACCGAGCCGCTCTCTACCCCGAGTCGGCGCGCCTGCTGACCCGGCTGTACCAGATGAGTGGCAACCCGTTTTACCAGTATCGCCTTGGCCAGCTGCACCTGTTCCAGCACGAAAGAAGCCTGGCCCGTGCGGCTTTTGCCCGGGCCGCGGAGGAGGCGCCGGCCTCTGCCGTTTACCGCGAGCCGGCCCGCAAGCTTTCCGAGAAGCTTAAATGAGAACAGAAGGAAGGAATCTTCATGGATAACATTATCCGCATAACCCTCAAGGGGATCTTCAGGGACCGCGTGTTTCACGGCATCGTAGTAGTGGCCTTGCTGCTGCCGCTGATACCGCTGGTCAGCACGCTTTCCTTGCGGCAGGTCACCGAGCTCTCCATCACCCTCTCGCTTTCCCTGATCTCTTTCATCATGCTCCTGCTGGCCGTTTTCCTGGGCGGCACCTCGCTGTGGAAGGACATGGAGCGGCGCTACACCTACAGCGTGCTGTCGCTGCCGATTACCAGGGAGTCCTATATCTTCGGACGTTTTCTCGGTATCGTGGTGTTCCTGCTGCTGAGCGCCGTGCTGCTGGGTGCCGTGGCCATGGGCGTCATCGCTTTCGTTTCGGGGAACTATCCCCCGAGCCGCCCTATAGTCTGGTCAACCATCGAGCTTGCGGTCTTGATGGACGCCCTCAAGTACATCCTGCTGGTGGCCATCGCGCTCCTTTTCTCGACCGTCAGCACCTCCTTCTTCCTCCCCATCTTCGGAACCATCTCGGCTTTCCTGGTGGGGAACGCCTCACAGCAGGTCTACGACTACATCCAGACCGCCACCGGTCAGCGCCTGCCGCTTCTGGTCAGGAACTGCGCCACCGCGCTCTACTACGTCCTCCCCAACTTCAGCGCCTTCGATTATCAACTCAACGCCATCTACGGGCTTCCCGTCAACGGGCGAGGTCTCCTCTTCACCTGGGGCTACGACCTGGTCTATACCGCGATCATGCTGGCCCTGGCCGCTGTCATCTTCTCCAGAAGGGAAATGAAGTAGATGCGAGAGCCCGCTATCAATACCGGCAACAGCCGTAAGAAATACGGGGTGGTGGCGCTGATCCTTCTTCTTTGCTACGCCGCGCTGATGGTCCCCTTTGCCGGCTACATGCGCAACAAGCCGTACGTGGAGAAGCTGGGGCTGATCCCGAAGACCGAGATGGTGCAGGTTCTTTCTGCGGACCAGAAGCAGCTGGTCGGCGCTTCCCTGATGCTGAAGGTGCTGATCTATTTCGGCGGGCTGGTCGAGAAGGACCCGGCGAAGCTCACGGTGCCTCCCGATTACCAGGCGATGTCGCGCATCATCCACACGGTGGTCAAGCTTGACCCCTACAACATGGACGCCTATTACTTCGCGCAGTCGATCCTGGTCTGGGATGTGAAGCAATTCAAGGTCGCCAACGACCTCCTGGAGTACGGCATGAAGTACCGTACCTGGGACTGGTACCTTCCCTTCTTCGCCGCCTTCAACAACTTCTATTTCCTGAAGGACTACGCCCAGGCGGCGAAGTACTCGATGCGGGTGGCCGAACTGACCGGAAACGCCCTGTACGTGAACCTGGCCGGAAGATACCTGCATGAATCGGGGCAGACCGAGCTGGCTCTGAGCTATCTCACCACCATGGCCAAAAACGAGAAGAACCCGGCCATCAAGAAGGTCTATGCCATCAGGTACAAGGCGCTCTTCGGCGTGCGCACCATCGAGAAGGCCCGCGACCGCTTCCTGGCCGAGAAGGGGACGATGCCGGCCTCGGTGCAGCAGTTGGTGCAGACCGGATACCTGCGGCAGGTGCCGGTGGACCCCTACGGCGGCCAGTACTACCTCGAGCCCGGCGGCAAGGTGGAAAGCACCAGCAAGTTCGCCTTCGCCACCCTGCAGGACAAGCAGAACCCGCGGCAGGAGCAGAAGCAACCACAATAGATTGGGGAAGTTATGAACGCGATAGAGATAACGGGGCTCACCAAGACCTTCAAAGGCAAAAAATCGGTGCGCGTCGAGGCCTTGAAGAACCTGAACCTCACGGTGGAAAGGGGAGAGGTCTTCGGCTTCCTCGGGCCAAACGGCGCAGGCAAGAGTACCACCATCAAGACCCTGGTCGGTCTGATCACCCCGACCTCGGGGAGCGCCACGCTGATGGGGGTCGATATCTCCTCCTGCAAGGCGCGCGGCAGTGTCGGCTACCTGCCTGAAAATCCGGCTTTTTACGACTACCTAAGCGCCGAGGAGTACCTTGTTTTCGTCGGCAGGACCTTCGGCATGGACGAAGACGAGCTGAAGGGAAAGTGCGAGCAGGTGCTGAGGCAGCTGGAGCTGTGGGATGCCCGCAAGCGGCCGATGCGCGGCTACAGCAAGGGCATGGTGCAGCGGGTGGGGCTCGCCCAGGTGCTGGTGCACGACCCCGAGGTCTACATCCTGGACGAGCCGATGAGCGGGCTCGACCCGGTGGGCCGCGCGCTGGTCAAGGAGATCATCCTCGACCTCAAGTCGCGCGGCAAGTGCGTCTTCTTCAGCACCCACATCACCTCCGACGTGGAAACGGTCTGCGACCGGGTCGGGGTGATCGTCAATGGCGAGCTGCAATGCGTGGAGCGGGTGGAGACCGTGATGGCGGAAGGGGTGATAGGTTACCACCTGAGCATACGCCGTCGGGGGGAGAGCGGCACGACGCAACGCTACGTCGAGAAGGATGCGCTGCCGGCCGTCCTGCGCGAACTGCAGGAGGCGGCGGCCGAAGTCACCCTGATCGACCCCATGAGAAAGAACCTCGAGGATTTCTTCCTCGATATCGTGCGGGCCAAGGGACGCTGATCCGGGCCCGTTGCCGGAAAGGGGCACGCGGCCCGGCAGTTCCGGGGCGTCGCTTGCCCTTTTCCCGCCGTCTGTGGCATACTGTGGCATCGTTTAAGGAGAGGTTGCTCAAGTCTTGCAAGTCACCGCCTACATCAGGCTGCTTCGCCCCGCGCAGTGGCTGAAAAACCTCATGATTTTCTTCCCACCCTTCCTGGGAGCGACCCTCCTTGGCCAAGGAGTGGCGAAGAGCGGCATCCTTCCTTTCGTCTCCTTCTGTCTGGTCTCCAGCGCGACCTACATCGTCAACGACCTCATCGATCATCCCAACGACCTCCATCATCCGGTCAAGAGCAAGAGACCCCTCCCCTCGGGAGCGGTGACCCGGGTACCGGCGGCCCTGCTCGCCGCGCTGCTCGGGGCGGGCGGCTTTCTTTTGGCCTGGCGCGCCCTCCCTTCCGCGTTTCTCGCCTGCCTCTTCTCCTACCTGCTGGTGACGCTCGCCTACAGCTGCTACCTGAAGGAGTTCGCCCTGGTGGACATCTTCTGCATCTCCGCGGGCTTTCTGCTGAGGCTGGAAGCTGGAGGGGCGGCATTCGGCATCGACATCTCGGTCTGGCTCTTTCTCAGTGTCTTTCTGCTGGCCCTCTTTCTCGGCACGGGCAAGCGTCTGGCCGAGAAGAACCACCTGGGGGAGCTGGCCAAGAGCCATCGCAAGTCCCTCCACGGCTACCCCCAGGGGTACCTGGAGGGGGTGCTGTACATGAGCGGCGCGGCGGTGCTCGTCACCTACACCATGTATGTCATCTCGCGAAACTCCATGGTGCTGGTCTATACCGTGCCCCTTTGCGCCTTCGGGCTGCTGCGCTACATACTGCGCATCCTCTCAGGGCAGGGGGGCGATCCGACCGAATCGCTTCTGAGGGACGTCCCGCTTTTCTTCGTGGGGCTCGCCTGGGCCGGCATGGTGGGGTGGGGACTCTATGGCCGCTGACGCCGCCCCGATGGTTTCGGTGATCATACCTGTCTTCCGCAGGACCGGGTGGATCGGCCGCTGCCTCGGCGCCCTTGACCGGCAGGAAGGCGAGGTCTCCTTCGAGGTGGTGATCGTCGACGACGGCTCCCCCAACCGCGAGGAGCTCGCGGCGGCCGTGAACGACGCTCTCGGCTCTTCAAAGCTTGCGGCCCGCTTCTTCCGCAAGGAAAATGGCGGCCCGGCGGCGGCGAGGAATTTTGCCGCCGCAAGATCGAGGGGGGCCATACTCTGTTTCATCGACGACGACTCGGTGGCGGACCCTCAATGGCTGCGGGAGATAACCGCCCCGTTTTTTTCCGATCCGGCCATCTCCGTGGTCAGCGGCATGATCCGCGCCTTCCAGCGGGAGGCCGAGATACCGCTCCTTCTTGAGCGGCACGTCTACCGGGGGCTCCACTGGGCGACCTGCAACATAGCCTACCGGACCGAGGCCTTTCTCGCCCTGGGGGGCTTCGACGAGCGGTTCAGGGAGGCCAGTTGGGAGGATAACGACCTCGGCCTGCGGGCGCGCTGGGCAGGTTTCCGGCAACTGCACCATGAAAAAGCCGTGGTCTATCACCCGCACGAGGAAACTCTCGAGGAATACAGGTCGAAGTGCCTGGTAAACGGCAGGGGTGGAGCGGTCTTTTCCACCAAGTATCTGTCAAGAAAACCTTTGTGGGCTTTAGCCGTACCTGTTATCATGTCGCGCAATCTGTTGTTGGCCTTCCTCCCTTCGGTAATGGGCGGAAGGATCTCTGGCAGCTATCTCTCATTTCTCTGGTCATACAATTCACTGATCGGATTCGTCGGAAGCATCACCGGAAGGAAGCGTGGGAACAACCAGAAGAGTTAAAATAGTCACCGGTCTCAAGTGCAATATACAGTGTGTATTCTGCTACTACCGCGACAACCTCAATGCCCCCAATCGTACAGTCGAACAGATCCGCGATGACATCGGATACGCCTACTGTCACGGCGTGCGCGAGATAGATTTCTCCGGCGGTGAACCGACTCTCCACAGCGACCTTCCCGCCCTGATCTCCTACGCCAAGTCGATCGGCATCGAGCGCTGCTGCATCATCACCAACGGGCTCCGGCTGGCCGACGCCGGCTACCTCTCCTCGCTGCAGGAGGCGGGGCTCGACGAGGTCCTCTTCTCCGTGCACGGGCCGCAAGCCGCCATACACGACGAGATCACCCAGTGTCCCGGGAGCTTCGCCAGGATCAGCCGCGCCCTGCAAAACGCAGCCGAGTCCGGGCTGGCCGTGCGGGTGAACACGGTGGTGAACCGTCTCAACGTGCAGTCGCTCGCCCCCCTTTCCCGCCTCCTCCTCGAGCTTGCCCCCGTCCAGGTCAACTTCATCACCATCAACGACTGGTGCTTCGCCAAGCACCTGGTGGACAGGTACATGCTGAGCTATACCGAGATGGCCCAGGCCCTGAAAGAGGCCTGCGACCTTCTGGAGCCGGCGGTTCCCGCGGTGAACGTCCGCTACATCCCCTTCTGCTTCATGCAGGGCTACGAGCGCTTCGTCTGCGACCATCCCCAGGTGACCAGCGATCCCTACGAGTGGGTCCCGCGGGTGCGGGCGCGGCTGGAGGAGGGGACGGGGCTGATGCGCTACCTCGGCATCCTCGGTTACGGCTTCTTCCTGGCCGGAGCCGGCCGCGGCATCTTCACCAAGCCCTGGAAGATCGTGCTCGACGACTGCGTGGTCGAGGGGCTGAGGAAGTGGTTCTATGTGAAGGGAGCAGCCTGCCGCAACTGCGCCTTCAACAAGATCTGCGACGGCGTGGAGAAGACCTACGCCGCCAAGTTCGGGCTGGAGGAGCTCGTTCCCTGCGGCGGTGAAGCCGTGGCCGACCAGGTCCACTTCCGGCGGGGCAACCCGCACAGGTGCGTCGAGTGATGGCGGGAGCGGCCGGAGAAATGACGCTTTTGGACCAGGCGCTGTCGCTGGCGGGGACGGACACTCCAGCTCCACGGGCCGCCCTGGCGAGGACGCTAGAAAAGACCCTCACCCGGCGCGCGGTGCTCTGGCTGGGGCAGACCTGCAACCTTAAGTGCGAGTTCTGCTACTTCATCGATCGGGTAGCGGACCGCAGCCATCCCGAGCACGCCTTCATGCCGCTGGAGAAGGCCAAGAAGATCTGCCGGACGGTACGGGACCACTACGGGAACACCGCCATCGACATCCAGGGCGGCGAGCCGACGCTCTACCAGGGGATCTTCGAACTCGTCCGCTACTGCAACGAGATCGAGCTCTCGCCGACGCTCATCACCAACGCCCTGCTGCTGGACAACCTGGAGCTCTGTCGCACGTACCGCGACGCAGGCGTGAGCGATTTCCTCATCAGCGTGCAGGGGCTGGGCGCGGTCCACGATCAGGTGGTCGGCTGCCCGGGAGCCCACCGCAGGCAGATGGCGGCGCTCAGGAACCTCCAGGAAGTGGGGATTCCCTTCCGCTTCAACGTGGTCATGTCCAAGGAGGCGGTCCCCCAGCTCCCGGACATCGCCCGCCTGGCGGTGGAGACCGGCGCCTTCGTGGTCAACTTCATCGCCTTCAACCCCTTCGGCGACCAGGCGGAGGACGGGAAGAGAAAGAGCGACAACGTGCCGCGCTACAGCGAGGTGACGCCGCATCTGACCCAGGCCCTCGACCTGTTGGAAGAGGCCGGCGTCGAGGCGAACGTCCGCTACTTCCCCTTCTGCATGGTGGAGGAGCGGCACCGCAAGCACATCTACAACTTCCAGCAGCTCTCTTACGATCCCCACGAGTGGGATTTCGCCTCCTGGACCTGGACGGGGCTGCAGCCCCAGCGTACCGCCGCGGGGGAGCCGTCGCCGCCTGCCGGACTCAGCGTTTCCCGTGGCTTCAAGATGCTGCGTGAGCCGATGAAACGGTTGGCCGCCAACACCCTGTTGCGTCCGTTCCTTTACGCTGCCCACGCGGCGCTAAGCCGTTCGCCCCGGCGCCGGGGAGACCCCCACGAGCTCTACCGGAAGGTGGCGGAGATGCACGCGGAGGACTACTGCGGCTACCAGTACGGGGCCGCCTGCCAGGGATGTTCGCTGCGCCCGGTTTGCGATGGGATACACGACGACTATGCCGAAATCTTCGGGACCGGGGAGTTCAGCGCCGTGACCGGCAGCGAGCCCGTCCAGGACCAACGGCACTTCATTTCCCGGCAGTTGAAATACCTGCCTGTCACCCCGGAAAGCTATGCACCCTGAATTATCTATCGTGGTCCCTACCTGCGGCAGGGTGGCCCTCTTTGCCGAGACCCTCGCGTCCCTTGCCGCACAAAAGCACCGCGACTTCGAGGTGGTGGTCCCTGACGATTCCAAGCTCGAGGCGGACCGCCTGGCCATCCGCGAACTTGTGGAGTCCTTCCAGCGGGACACCGCGATTTCCGCGCGTTACCTTTACTCGCGATCCTCCCTGTACCAGGCGGGGAACACCAACCAGGGGCTAGCCGCGGTCAGCGGGAAGTGGATCAGGATCCTCCACAGCGACGACCTCCTGGCGCCGGAGGCCCTGCAGTTCGAGCACGACCTGCTGCGGGAATTCGAGGGGAAGGTGGAGGTTATCTTCCACTGGCTCCTCCCTTTCTCCGACCGGCCCGACTTTTTGGCGGACCCTGCGGTCAAGCTGATCTCCCCCGAGTACCTGCTGCGAAACACCCTGCACTCCGCCACCTCCTGTCCCTCTGGACTCCTCTTCTCCAGAGAGGTCCTTCAGCAGGTGAAGGGTATGAACACGGAGCTGAGGTTTCTGTGCGACTGGGAGCTCTTTTTCGACATAGTGATCGACCAGTACCGCAAGGGGAAGTTCCTGGCCAACGTGGCCCCGGGGTTGTGCGGCTGGCGCGTGCACGGGGATAACGTCACCAGCAGGCTGTGGTTCAACCACTACATCGAGCACAAAGCGGTAACCCGGACCATGCTGTCCACGCTGTCGAAGCTGGATTCCTTTCCCTTCGACGCCATGGACCGCCGCGACTTCGAAAACACCGCCACGGTCTACCGCTACTCGAGACTGCTCAGCGACTACTGCCGCCTTCCGCTCCCCGGTAAGGTTGGCTCCCTGCGCAAGGTGATTGGGGCGCTGGCCGAGCTTGTCGCAGCACCGGGTGCTGTCGGCTACGGTCTGGTCGCCCTTGCCAACAGGGTGCTAAAGCGGGTGGGGCCGACGCTCGTCGCGCAGCTTGCCATGGACCCGGTACCGGTCGAACAGAAGCTCTCCGGCCTCGACGGGGGCGATATCCTCGCGCTGCGGCCGTCCATCTATCCCAAGTCGTTGGAGACGGGGCGGGCCATCCTCGTCTCGTTCCAGAACGACCTCGACCTCGCGCCTTTGTCGGACCTCATCGCGCGTTTTCCGAAGGTCATGGTCTTCGACCTCAACCTGAACCGGTTCCACGAAAAGGTCCTCTTCGAGTTGGGGAAGCACACTGCGGTCGGCCAGGAATTCATCTTTGTTCTCGAGGACAATGAACACCTCACCCTGTTCGGACTGAAGGCGCTGATCGAGAAGGTCTTCCCGGAACAGTTCACGGTGCTGGACCAGAAAGGGCTGGGGCGCAATCAGAACCTGGTCCACTTTAGCCGGCACAGCCCCGTTCCCGACTACCTGAGCTCGGGCCACGACGGGTGGACTTTCGGGCTTCTCACCATGGGCACCCGGGAAGCCGAGGTCATGGCCTTCATCGACTCGGTCAGGAGCTTCTGCCCCGATCCATACGAGATCATCATCACCACCCCCGCCCGCATCGGCTGGCTGGAAGGGGAGCCGGACGTGAGGCAGATCGTCTTCTCCGAAAAGGACGAGCTCGGCTGGATCACCCGGAAGAAGAACCTGATCTGCAGCGAGGCCAGGTATTCCGACATCGTCGTCTGCCATGACCGCTTTGTGTTCACCGAGGGATTTTTTGCCGGCGCGGCGCGCACGGGTTTCCGCTACGGACTGGCGGCCCCGAGGTTGACCCTCCCGGACGGGAAGAGGGCGCTTGACTGGGGAATGGTTTCCAGCAATAACCACGTCTGGTCCTTCGGCGGGCTCCTCGATTACCGTGCCTATTCTCCCTATGCCTATGTCCCCGGAGGGGTGACGGTCCTCAGGAAGGAGTTCTGGAGGCGCTTTCCGTGGAACGAGAATCTCTTCTGGAACGAACACGAGGACGTGGAGCTCTGCCGGCGCGCCCAGCGCGGCGGGCATGTGCTGACCCTGCTCCCGGCGACCATGGTGGCGCAGTTCGACCGCTGGGTGGAGCAGAACAGGCTGATACCGTTCGACGACCAGGAGGAGGTGGTCTACGGCAGTCCCGTGGGGGAGCAGGTGATCCGTTTCCGGGCAGGGCTTTCTCGAAGGGTCCGCGTCGCGCGGCCGGTAAAAAGGATAAAAAGATGGCTGATCAATCTGGTCCGGTAACCATTACGCCGGCCGCCACCGGTCTGCTCCCGGGGCTCGCCGAGCTTTTCATCCACCGGGAACTGATATTCTTTCTGGTCCTGCGCGACCTTAAGGTCAAATACCGGCAGACGTTTCTGGGGGTCCTCTGGGTGGTTCTGCAGCCGCTGCTCACCATGGCCCTGTATGCCGCGATCTTCGGTCGCCTCGTTCCGGTAGCCACCGGCGTCCCTTACCCGCTGTTCGTCTTCACCGGGCTGCTCCCCTGGCTGTACCTGTCGAGCGCCATTTCCGACAGCAGCAACACGCTCATACAGAACGCGAATCTGATCAACCGGGTCTATTTCCCCAGGATCATACTGCCGGTGACGCGTGCCGTCTCGCTGTTCCTGGATTTTGCCGTGATGAGCGTCATCCTGCTCCTGCTCCTGGCGTACAACCGGATCGCGCCGACGCCCGGCATGCTGTTGTTCCCGGTGCTGGTCTTGTTGACAGTAATGGTTGCGGTCGGTGTGGGTGCCCTTTTGTCTGCCCTCAATGCCAGGTATCGGGACTTCCATTTCGTCATACCGTTCGGGATGCAGGTCTGGATGTTCTGTACCCCGGTCGTCTACCCAGTTGATATCCTCCCCGCGGGGTTCAGGGTGCTGGTCCTGGCCAATCCGCTGACCGGGCTGGTGGAGGGCTACCGGATGGCGTTGCTGGGGACCCCCTGCGACCTCGGGCTCTTGCTGTACTCCCTGGCGGCCATCGTCGGCTTGCTGCTCGCTGGCCTCTGTTACTTCCGCCACATGGAGAGCCGGCTCTCCGATGTCCTGTGACAACCTGAAGGTGCCTTCGTGAAACCCGTCATCAAAGTAAGAGATCTTGGCAAACGGTACCCCCTTGGTGCTGAAGGAAGAAGCTCGGTCAACCTGCGCGAGGAGATCATGGGCGGGCTGAAGTCCCTCTGGCGGCCGGGGCGCCGGGCGCCACAGCAGGATTTTTGGGCGCTGCGGGAGGTGAGCTTCGATGTCTTCCCCGGTGATGTCGTCGGGGTGATCGGCAGTAACGGCGCCGGCAAAAGCACCCTGCTGAAGATTCTGAGCAGGGTGGTGAAACCGACGGCCGGGTACGCCGAGCTCTACGGCAGGGTCGGCTCGCTCCTGGAGGTTGGCACCGGCTTCCACCCTGAACTCACCGGCCGAGAGAACATCTACCTAAACGGTGCGATCATCGGGATGAGGCGTGCCGACATTGCCCTGAGGTTCGACGAGATCGTGGAGTTCGCCGAGATGGCAGAATTTCTCGATCTTCCCGTCAAGCACTACTCAAGCGGGATGTATCTGCGGCTGGGGTTCGCCGTGGCGGCGCACCTGGAATCGGACGTGCTGATCGTCGATGAGGCGCTTGCCGTCGGGGATGCCAACTTTCAGCAGAAGTGCCTGAAGAAGATGGAACAGTCGAAGGAGTCCGGCAAGACTGTGCTGATGGTAAGCCACAACATGGGGATCGTCGCCTCGTTGTGCAACCGCGCGCTCCTGCTGGAGAAGGGGGAGCTGGTCCCCTGTAGTACCGTGGTCGGCGGCATTACCCGCTACCTACGCTCGGGGTCGGAGAGCCGGACCGAATGGTCCGGAGACGTCGGCAACGAGGACGTGCGCCTGTTGCGGGCCGACCTCAACTCGCAGGCGGAGCAGGGGGTGTGCCTGCGTGGCGAGGCCGTGCGGCTCCAGATGGAATACCAGGTGGAAAAAGAAAACCGCAATCTGCTCATCGGAATAGAGATCTACAACTCCGTCAACCAGTTGCTGTGCGCCACCAGGCTCACCGACTACTTCAAGGACAATCTGCCGCTCGTACAGCGACCGGGTCGGCACTCGGCTTTCCTGGAGATCGATACCTCGATATTCGCCGATGGCACCTACCACATCAAGTTCGACTTCGGCATCCACAACAGGCTGAGGATCATCGAGGATGATCCGGTCCTGACCTTCCGGGTCGTCGATGACTCCATCAACACCAGCCACGACTCCCCGTTCAGGAGAAACATGATCTACCCGTCATGGAAATGGAGTACCTCGCAATGATTAGCGTTTACATCGTCACCTACAAGAAAAACGAGGTGCTCAACGCCAACCTCTCCTCCCTGCTGGCAGCTACCCGCAATCCCGGCCAGATCTCGGTCAAGGTCATCAGCAACTATCCCGGCGTGGTCATTGACCCTGAAAACAGGCGGCTTGACGTCGAGGTGGTGGAGAACAGCACCCGTTCCCTCAACTCGTGGGGCTACCTGTCCAGGGACTGGAACTTCGGGATCCTTGACTGCTTCCGCACCTGGAAAAATCCGCAGAACCGGGCCTGGTGCGTGCTGGCTCAAAACGACGTCCTCTGGGTGCCGGGCTGGGACGAGTTTCTCATGGGCAACACCCGCTATGACATGATCACCCAGCCGCGGGGCGACCAGTCGATCGCGCTCAATATCCGCGCCGTCCAAGAGGTGGGGTTTTTCGACGAGAGGTTCTCGACGCTGCATTTTCAGGAGATCGATTACTTCTTTCGGGCCATTATCGCACTGGGCGACAGGGTCAGCATCAACGAGGACCTTTCCGAAGACGGTGCCTGCTGCTGGAATCCCATTGGCGAGGTCATCACCAAGTGCACCAGCAGCGGCATCCACCCCGCCGATGACCCCCTGCACACCTCCAAGACCTGGACCGATTTGAGGAACCTGCTGTTCAACAAGTGGCAGTTCACGGACTTCGATCTGATCATGAAGAAAAAGCTGTTCCACCAACACTCCCTGCAGCCGCGGTTCACGCATCCCCGCGAGATCAACTGGTACCCGTACTTCTGGGACGGATTCGACCCGATTCGTTGCCGGTTACTGCAACAATACGAGGCTCCGCCGGAAGTGGATAACACAAAGCCTCCGTTTTACCGCAGAGTGTTGTCCAGGCTGACTAGATAGCGTCGGTCGGAAACCATAAAAGCAAATTGAGTAGTGAAAGGAGAACTCCCATGTTTAGCAGATTGTTACGGAAACGCTCGGCCGCGTCTAGCCCCGTCGAATCGTACGTCACCACTGGGCTGAGCCAGGTCGAGGGTTGGCTGCTGAAAGACGCCGTCGACCTGCTGCTGCTGCTGAACTCGGCGCAGAACAGCCTGCAGGTCAGCGGGGATCTCGGCGAGATCGGGGTCTGGCAGGGCAAGCTGCTAATCCTGTTTTGCCTCCTGGCCAACACCTCGGAACGGGTCTTCGGGATCGATTCCTTCATTCACTGCACACCTCCGCAGCTTTGCGAGGAACGACTGGCCCAGAACCTGGCAGCCCATGCCCCCGGTTTTGACAGGCTGACCCTGATCAAGACCGACTCGAAGCTCCTGACCGCGGACGACCTGCGTCGCACGACCGGTGGCTGCCGTTTATTCGATGTGGACGGAGACCATTCCTCCGAAGGCGCCTACAACGACCTGGTTCTTGCCTCCCAGGTCATCAACCCCGGCGGCATCATCCTGGTCGACGACTACTTCAACGACACGTGCCCCGGCGTAAGCGAAGGTACCTGCCGCTTTTTCTTCGATCACCCCGAGACCCAGCTCGCTCCGTTCGCCATCTGCGGCAACAAGATCTTTATCACCACCGGTGACTATTACGGCGCGTACCGCGACTTCATCGCCCGGCAGATCGAGAGCAGCGACGCCACGCTGTTCCAGAAGGCCCGGAACTTCCATCAGCTGAGTGCGTCTCTCGGGGTGACCCTCAAGCTGTTCGGCCATGAAGCCTACGTTTTGAACAGCAACCTGTAACCATGGCAATGTCAGGCTCCGGGATAAGCGTCGTCGTCCAGGGGCCCGTCGTGGGGGGAGGTGTCACCGCGCGGGTCCTGCAGAGCGTCCGGCACTGGCTTCCTGCCGCCGAGATCATCCTCTCCACCTGGCGCGGCAGCGAGGTGGAGGGGCTCGACTTCGACCTGCTGGTGGAAAATGAAGATCCCGGGGGCCACGTCTGCCACCGGAGGCTTCCGAACCTCTACAACCTGAACCGGCAGATCGTCTCCAGCAGGGAAGGGCTCAAAAGGGCCTCCCGCCGGTACGCCATCAAGACCAGGACCGATCTCCTCTTCACCGGCACTGGCTTTCTGGACTACTGGCCGCGTTACCCCTCGAGGGACCAAGGGCTGAGGATCTTCCGGGAACGGCTCATCAACTGCAGCGTCTATGCGAGAAACCCCAGGCGCCACCAGCCGGTTCCCTTTCATCCGGGCGACTGGTTCTTCTTCGGCCTGACCGAAGACCTCCTGGCCCTTTGGGACATCGAGCCCGCACCGGAACCGGAGACCTCCCGGTGGTTCGCCGGCCGCCCACGGCCCGAGCCGGACGTCTACCCGCACCTGCTGCACCGTTATTTCCCGGAGCAGTACCTGTGGCTCTCCCTGCTGACCAGGCACGGCGCAGCAATCCGTTGCCACCACCAGTGGGACCTTGACGCGGAGACGCTGGAGCAGACCGAGCGCTCCTTCGCCAACAACCTGATCTTCCTCGAGCCCGAGAAGATCGGCATCCGCTCACTCAAACATACCCTGAGCCTCGACGACTGGGCGGACATCTACAGCCACGGCGAGTGGCTGCGGCTGTATCGGCGCTACTGCGAGCCGGACCTGAAGCTTTCTGTCGACCCGGTGGTGATCGGCAAGGACCTCTACCATGCCTGTCGCCTCCTGATGCCGAAGCGGCTGGCGGACCGGCTCTTGACCAGGCTCCTCGGAAAAGACGGATCCCTCCTCGACCGGTGGGAGCAAAGGAGCCCGCGGAGCTTTAAAATTGCCAGGGCCATGCACAAGTGGCTCGGCTGAGGGGAGTGGACATGCAGATCATCAGTCATCGCGGTTACTGGCGGGAACCCGCCGAGAAGAACACCGAGGTCGCCTTCCGCCGCTCCTTCGCGCTCGGCTTCGGGACCGAAACCGACCTGAGGGACCTCGCAGGGGATCTGGTTATCTCCCACGACCCGCCGCAGGCGGGCGCCATGCCCTTCGCCGATTTTCTGGCCCTGCACAAGGAGGCGGGGGGCGATCTCCCCCTGGCGCTGAACATCAAGGCCGACGGCCTGCAGGCCATGCTCAAGAAATCACTTGAGACTTTCGGCGTCAGCGATTACTTTGTGTTCGACATGTCGGTCCCGGACCTGCTGGGCTACGCGAAGGAGGGGATACCCTTCTACACCCGGGTGAGCGAGTACGAGCGGGAGCCAGTGCTCTTGGACCGGGCCTCCGGCGTTTGGCTGGACGGCTTCCACGGCGAGTGGTACGGCGACGACGAGATCCTCTCGCTGGCCGACAAGCGGCACGTCTGCATCGTCTCCCCCGACCTGCACCGGCGCCCGCACCTGCCGTTTTGGCAGAGGCTCCTCGACCTCGACAAGCGCGCCGGCGTCGAGCTCATGCTCTGCACCGACTATCCCGAGGCGGCCCGCGTCTTTTTCACGGGGTCCCACTAAGGCTCAACAGGAGAGTTGCACTGTTATGAAGATCAAGGCCATCATCTTCGACATGGACGGCGTGCTCATCGAGGCCAAGGACTGGCACTACGAGTCGCTCAATCGCGCCCTCGGGCTTTTCGGCTATTCCATCAGCCGCTACGACCACCTGGTCACCTACGACGGCCTCCCCACCAAGCGCAAGCTGGAGATGCTCTCCCTGGAGCGGGGGCTTCCCCGCGGGCTGCACGACTTCGTCAACGAGATGAAGCAGATCTTCACCATGGAGATGGTCTACACCCGCTGCAAACCAGTATTCTACCACGAGTACGCGCTCTCCCACCTGAAGGCGGCCGGCTACCGGCTGGCGGTGGCCTCCAACTCCATCCGCCAGACGGTGGAGATGATGATGGAGAGGAGCAACCTGGCCCAGTACCTGGAGTTCATGCTGAGCAACCAGGACGTGACCCGCGCCAAGCCGGACCCCGAGATTTATCGCACCGCCATCGAGCGTTTCGGTTTCACCCCGGAGGAGTGCCTGGTGGTGGAGGATAACCTCAACGGCATCCGGGCCGCGCAGGCCTCGGGAGCCCACGTGATGGTGGTCAAATCGGTAACCGACGTGAACCTGAGCAACATCACGAACCATCTCAAAAGCATCGAGGGGGGACGATGAACATCCTATTTCTCATGGCGGGGGATTCGAAACCGTTCGAGGAGCAGGGGTACCTCTACCCCAAGTACCTCCTGGAGATCGACGGCAAGCCGCTCATCCAGCATGTGATCGAGCACGTGACCGTGGAGGGGCAGGCAAAACACGTCTTCGTGGTCCGCAAGGAGGAGGTCGAGCGCTTCCATTTCGAAAGCGTGCTGAAGCTCCTCTCCCCGGAGTGCGAGGTGCTGGTTGCCGAGGGCGCCACCCGCGGAGCCGCCTGCACGGCCCTTTTGGCCGTGGAGCAGATAGACAACGACGAGCCCCTTCTGATAGTGAACGGCGACCAGATCGTGGAGGTCTCGCTGGACGAGGTGGTGAAGTCCTTTAGGAACGAGGATCTGGACGGGGGCATCGTGGTCTTCGATTCGGTCCACCCCCGCTGGTCCTATGTGCGGCTGGACGACAACGGCCGGGTGATCGAGGCCGCCGAGAAGCGCCCCATCAGCCGCCACGCCACCGCCGGGATCTACTACTTCGCCCGCGGCCGGGATTTCGTGGCCGCCGCCAAGGAGATGATCCGCAAGGACGCCCACGTGGGCGACGCCTTCTACGTCTGCCCCGCCTACAACGAGCTCCTCCTCGACCAGGGGGCGATCGGGGTCTACAACATCCCGCGCGAGAAGTACCATTCCCTGGCCCTGCCGCAGGGTGTTCACGCCTTCGAGGAGAAGGTCAAAGGCCAAGCGAGGTGCTTATGAAAGTCGCCCGTCTCGAAGAGATGACCAAGGGATGGTTCGTAGGAAACTTCTCTCCCACCCTCTACCAGACCGAGGACGTGGAGGTAGCCGTCAAGTATTACAAGGCCGGCGACCACGAAGGCCGCCACTCCCACCGGGTGGCCACCGAGATCACCGTCATCGTCTCCGGCGAGGTCGAGATGTCCGGCGGGCGCTACACGGCCGGAGACATCATCGTGCTCCATCCCGGTGACATCACCGACTTCACCGCGCTCACCGACGTCGCTTCCACGGTCGTGAAGCTCCCCTGCGTGGCCGGCGACAAGTACGAGGAGGAATGAGATGCTCAATATCGTTGTGCCGATGGCCGGACGGGGAAGCCGCTTCGCCGATGCCGGTTACGATCTTCCCAAGCCGCTGATACCCGTGATGGGCAAGCCGATGACCGAGGTGGTCATCAGCAACCTCCGCCCTTCCCGCAAGCACCGCTTCATCTTCCTCTGCCTGAAGGAGCACATCGACCGCTACGGCATTGCTCAGCAGCTTCGCCAGTGGAGCCCCGGTTGCGAAGTGCTGACGGTGGACCGGGTCACCGAGGGGGCGGCTTGCACGGTGCTCCTCTCCCGCGAGCTGATCAACAACGACGACGAGATGATGATCGCCAACTGCGACCAGTGGGTGGACGTCAAGATCGACGACTACCTAGCCGAGATGGACCGCAGCGCCGCCGACGGGCTGATCATGACCATGAAAGCCGACGACCCCAAGTGGTCCTACGTCCGCTTCGACCCCCGCGGGGCCGCCTGTGAAGTGGTGGAGAAACAGGTGGTCTCGGACGAGGCGACGGTAGGGATCTACAACTACCGGAAGGGTTCCTATTTCGTGGAGGCGGCCGAGGCGATGATCGCCAAGGGGCTGCGGGTCAACGGTGAGTTCTACGTGGCACCGGCCTACAACGAGATGATCGCCAAGGGGATGAAACTCGCCATCTACAACATCGGCTCTGAGCTGGACGGCATGTACGGCCTGGGAATTCCCTCGGACCTGACCACCTTCGAGAGCCTGCCGGTGGCCGCCAAGGCGGTCGCGTTCTGACAGTGTCCCAACCGGCCCAGATCCCTGAGATAAGCGTGGTCATCGCCTCCTGCAACCGCAGGAAGGAGCTGGAGGGGTGCCTCGCCTCGCTGGCCGCCCAGCGGGGGGGGGAGGGGCGCTTCGAGCTGGTGGTGGTCAACGACGGCTCGCGGGACGACACCGCCGCCTTCTTGGAGGAGTTCCGTGGGCGAGCCCCCATCCCGGTCACCGTGGTCAACCAGGAGAACGCCGGGGTGGCCGCCGCCCGCAACCGGGGGGTCGCCCTGGCGCGGGGCGCCCTGATCGGCTTTACCGACGACGACTGCCTCCTCCCCGAAGACTGGATCGCGACCGCCCTGGCCCTGTGGCGGGAGACCCCGGACGCGGTGGCCGGGATCGGGGGGCCGCTGGACACGGTCTGCAACGGGGAGGGGACGGTGGCCCGCTACCTCGAGTACCTCGACGAGTTCAACCATGTTCCGGTGCTGACCCCGCTGCTGGTCCGCCCCAGGCACCTGAGCCGCCTTCGCGGCCAGGAGACGGTGGCCTACCTGCGGACCTCCAACTCCTTCTTCCAGGCCCGGGTGCTGCGCGAGGTGGGAGGCTTCGACGAGCGCTTCCGGCGCCCGGGTGGGGAGGATCCCGATCTCTGCTACAGGATACTCAAGGCCGGCTACGGGCTTCAGTTCACCCGTGCCCTGCGGCTCAAGCACCTCTCCCGCTCCGATTTCCGCTCCTATTTCGGCTCGCTCAGAAACTACGTGCGGGGTGAATTCATCAACAGTTCCAACCGGGAGCTCTACCCGGAGGGGGCCATCCGCCGGAGCTACGCCGTGATTCCTCTGCAGAAGGTGGTCGCCCTGGGTCTCGGGGTGGCGACCTTCCCCCTGGCGGTACTGTCGCGGATCAGGGCGCATGGGAGAGTGGATGGAGACTGCCTGCTCTTTCCGGCCCTGCAGGTGGCCTCCAAGGCTGTGGCCCTGAGGACGGCCTGGGCCGAGCAGTTGAGCAGGCTGGGGGGCGGGAAGCCTTCGGCTGGCTGAAATTCGACGGGGAGGGAGCGGCCTTCGAGGTGCATTTACCGGTAGTGAGGAAGACGTTGAACCGAGTGGTCTTGCTGAAAAAGATTGATGCGATAGTCGGTGCCGTGGGGGCCGCCCTGCTTCCTGGTCCCCGTGAAGGGGGGGGCGGGGAGGTTCGCCGCATCCTGGTGATCCGTCCCGGCGGTATCGGCGACGCCGTGCTGCTCATCCCCGCTCTCAACGCCCTGAAACAGCATTTTCCGGAGGCGGAGCTGACGGTGCTGGCGGAAAAGCGCAACGCCGCCGCCTTCTCCCTCTGCCCGGCGGTTGATCGCGTCTTCCTTTACCACGAACCTTCCCAGCTCGGCCAGGTGGTCAGGGGAGGGTACGACCTGGTGATCGACAGCGAGCAGTGGCACCGTCTCTCCGCCGTGGTCGCCCGGCTGGCCCGCGCCCCCGTCTCCATCGGCTTCGCCACCAATAACCGGAAACGCCTCTTCGCCCGCAGGGTCCGCTACGCCCACGACCGTTACGAGCTCGACAGCTTCTTCGACCTGCTGGCTCCCCTGGGGATCGAGGCGCCGCTCTCCCGGGAGGCTCCCTTTCTTTCGTTGCCGGAAGAGGCCAGCGTACGGGCTGCCGAGTTCCTCGCCACCGACCGGCCTCTGGTGGCCATCTTTCCGGGCGCCAGCATCCCGGAGCGGCGCTGGGGAGCGGAGCGCTTCCGGCGGGTCGCCGATCATCTGGCGCTGAGGGGACTTGGTGTGGTGGCGGTAGGTGGGGAAGGCGACGCAGTGGATGGCGCCTACATTGTGAAGGGTTGCGGTGGGGTCAACTTGGCCGGCAAGACCGCCCTGGTGGAAACCGCGGCGGTTCTGGCCCGCTGCCTGCTCCTCGTGTCCGGCGATTCGGGGCTGCTCCATCTGGCGGTCGGGTTGGGCGTTCCCACCGTCTCCCTCTTCGGGCCGGGGATCGAGACGAAGTGGGGGCCGAGAGGGGAATTCGACCTGGTGCTCAACAGCAATCTGTCCTGCTCTCCCTGCACCCGCTTCGGCACCACGCCTCCCTGCCCCAGCGGCTCACGCTGCTTGGCCGAAATCGCGCCTTCTGAGGTGGTCGACGCCGTCATGAGGGTACTGGACCGCCGCTTCCCGGAGTGAATACCGCATCACCTCCTCCCCTAACAGGGGCGGGGGAACCGGGGGAGGGTGCCACCCGGTTGCGGCCTGCTTCGCCTGGTAAAGCCCCTCGTCGGCCCGTTTCAAAAGCGAGGCGGGAATGTCGTCCGCGGTCAGCTGCGCCACTCCGAGGCTGATGGTCACCCGCAACTCAGTTCCCCCGGTTACGACGGCCATCTGCTCAACCGAGCACCGGAAGCGTTCCCCCAGCAGCGAGGCGTTGCCGAGGGTGGTCTCGGGAAGGATGCAGCAGAATTCCTCGCCGCCGTAGCGAACCAGGCAGTCCGTTTTTCTGATGCTGCTCGCCAGTCTCTCCGAAACTTCCCCAAGAACCCTGTCCCCCGCCTCGTGGCCGTGCTGGTCGTTTACCTTCTTGAAGAAATCGATATCCAGCATGATCACGCTCAAGGGGCTGTTGTAGCGCGTGTGCCTCTTGCACTCGTCGGGGAGCCTTTTGTCGATGTAGCGCTGGTTGTAGGCGCCGGTGAGCCGGTCGCGGATGTTGAGCTCTCTAAGCCTGTGCTGTGTCAGTACGAGGTTGACAGTTGCGTCGTGCTTTCAGGTGACTGCTCCGACCGTAAGGCCCTTTTTTGAATCGAAAATTTGAGGGCGATTTGCTGCTAATGGCAGATCAATGATTACGGGGATGCGGAGCAAGCGATGAGAGTATTGCGGTCCGTCACTCCTTCGTCCCTTTGCTGAAGAATATGATCAGGAATTCGGAATCCTTTGGAGAAAGATCGAACTTGAAGATCGCCTCCTGGACCAGCGGCTGGACCGGCTGGTCGGGGTTCTCCAGGAGGTTCCCCGATATCCATTTCACCGCACGTCTCAAGTCATCGCCTTCCGGCAGCATGTCCCGCATCGCTTGCCTCCTCCGTTCTTCTTATCTCACCCATCCCTATTATATACAAACGACGACTAGCTTCGAAACAAGGTTCATGAAAAACCTGCCTTAGCAGGCACACGAGCGCCAAGGCCGGTGTACATGCCGTAGCTTGGGCGGGGAAGGAAAATGAACATAGGCGCTTCCCTGGCAGGGGAAGCGCCCCCGGTTTATGAGCGGCAACTCCGGTGCGGGGTGGTATAGTTTGTTGCCCTGTTGGTCCTAGGATGCCTTGGAGTTTCGCCGTGAACAAGTGTGGTGACCTCATCCTGCCTCATGGGGGATACCGGAAGCTGCGGAGCTTCGTCGTGGCATTGGCTGCGTACGATGGCACGGTGATCTTCTGCAACCGCTTCATTGACCGGCGCTCCCGCACCCATGACCAGATGGTGCAGGCGGCCCGCAGCGGCGTGCAGAACATCGCCGAAGGGTCGCTGGCCTCTGGAACCTCGAAGAAGACCGAACTGAAGCTGACCAACGTGGCCCGGGCCAGCCTGGAAGAGCTGATCAGGGACTACGAAGACTACCTGCGCCAAAACCGCTTGGCTGTGTGGGACAAGGAGTCCGAGCGTGTGCGGGCCATGCGGGCGCGGCTGGCGGGGAAGGTGGCAAAGGCAGGGGCGCTGACAAGTGGTCACTCGGACCGGTCCGCCTTGTCCGATCAGTCCGACGGGTCCGAGCTTTTCGATGAGCCCCTCCTGGCAGCCCTTGCCGCCTTGGAAAAGGCCACTGCCGAAGTCAGCGCGAACATTCTCCTTTGTCTGAGCCATCAGGCCAGCTACCTCTTAAGGCGCCAGTTCGAGCGCCTGGAGAGCGACTTCATTGAAAAAGGCGGCTTCACAGAAAGATTGTACCGGTACAGAAAAGAGCATCGCGGAGCAGTCACAGTGAAAGAATCAGTCGCCTGCAACCTCTCAGGCAGGTCAGAACAGTCACACAGGTCCGACTAGGCCATGCTCCAATGAGAAAAATTTTCCACCCTGAAACAAAAACTGTTGACTTTGGCCAAGCGAATTGGTAAAACGTCCGAGTTGCACAGCAGGACAACAGGCGCGTAGCTCAGGGGTAGAGCACTAGCTCGACACGCTAGGGGTCGGCGGTTCGAAACCGCCCGCGCCTACCATCCAGAAAGAAACCTTCTAACGAGGTTCGACGGAGGCATCGGGTTTCGATGCCTCTTTCTGTTTGTTCAAAGGGGCCCATGATGAACGAGATTACCGTAAAGCTTCCGGACGGGTCGCAAAGGACTCTGCAGGATGGGGCTACCATATACGACCTCGCCGCTTCCATTGGCGCCGGCCTCGCCAAGGCCGCCATCGCGGGAAAGATCGACGGGAAACTGGTCGACCTGAACTCCAAGCTCTCCGACGGCGCCGCCGTTGAGATCGTTACCGAGAAGAGCCCCGAGGCGCTGGAGATCATCAGGCACTCCACCTCACACCTCATGGCGCAGGCGGTCAAGCAGCTCTTCCCGCAGGCGAAGGTGACCATCGGTCCGGCCATCGAAACCGGTTTCTACTACGACTTCGACGTCGATCATCCCTTCACCCCGGAAGACCTGGAAAAGATAGAAGAGAAGATGCGCGAGCTGGCCAAGGCCGATCTCAAGATCGAGCGCCAGGAGCTTTCCAGCGCCGATGCCATTGATCTCTTCAAGAAGATGGGCGAGGACTACAAGGTCGAGCTCATCGAGGACCTGGGCGCCGAGTCGGTCTCCCTCTACAGCCAGGGCGACTTCACCGACCTCTGCCGCGGCCCGCACGTCCCCAAGACATCTTACATCAAGGCCTTCAAGCTCACCTCCATCGCCGGCGCCTACTGGCGCGGGGACGAGAAGCGCGCCATGCTGCAGCGCGTCTACGGCACCGCCTTCGGCGACAAGAAGGAGCTGGACGCTTACCTGGCGAGGATCGAGGAAGCCAAGAAGCGCGACCACAGGAAACTCGGCCGCGAGCTCGACCTCTTCTCCTTCTCGGATGAGGTCGGCGCAGGCCTGGTGATCTGGCACCCGAAAGGGGCCATGCTGCGCACCATCCTCGAGGACTTCGAGCGCAAGGAACACCTGAAGCGCGGCTACGACATAGTGCTCGGCCCCCAGATCCTCAAGACCGAGCTCTGGCAGCGTTCCGGCCACTACGAGAACTACCGCGAGAACATGTACTTCACCACGGTGGACGAGCAGAGCTACGGCGTGAAGCCGATGAACTGCCTCTCCCACATGATGATCTACAAGTCGCAGCTCAGAAGCTACCGCGACCTGCCGCTGCGCTACTTCGAGCTCGGCACCGTGCATCGCCACGAGCGCGCCGGCGTGCTCCACGGCCTCCTCAGGGTCCGCGGCTTCACCCAGGACGATGCCCACATCCTCTGCACTCCCGACCAGCTGGACGCCGAGATCAAGGGCGTTCTCTCCTTCGTCGCCGAGGTCATGAGCATCTTCGGCTTCGAGTTCGAGATGGAACTTTCCACCCGTCCTGAGAAGTCGATCGGCTCGGACGAGGCTTGGGAGCTGGCCACCAGCGCGCTCCTTTCGGCCCTGAAAGACTCCGGCAGGCCCTTCGAGATCAACGAGGGTGACGGCGCATTCTACGGCCCGAAGATAGACATCAAGCTCCGCGACGCGCTTGACAGGCGTTGGCAGTGTGCTACAATCCAGTGCGATTTTACCCTCCCGGAGCGTTTCGACCTCACCTATGTCGATGCCGACGGCGAGAAGAAGCGCCCCGTCATGGTACACCGGGTCATCCTGGGTGCCATCGAGCGCTTCATCGGTGTCCTCATCGAGCACTTCGCAGGGAACTTCCCGACTTGGTTGGCCCCGGTTCAGGCGACCATCGTCACGGTCACCGATAACCAGATCCCTTACGCGCAGGCCGCCTTCAATACCTTGCGCGCTGCCGGCATTCGGGTGCAGAAGGATTTCAGGAACGAAAAGCTCGGCTTCAAGATCAGGGAAGCCCAGCTGCAGAAGATACCGTACATGCTTGTGGTAGGGGACAAGGAGGTCGAAAGCGGCCTGCTCGCTCCGCGTTACCGCGACGGCAAGAACCTCGAAGGGATGACTCCCGAACAGTTCGTTGCCTTCATCGAATCCGAAGTTAAAAGCTTTAAATAGGAGGTGGCGTCATAGCTAAACCTACAGTCAACATCAATCAGACCATCAGGGCCAAAGAGGTTAGGGTAGTAGGTGCCGAGAGCGAGCAGCTAGGTATTCTTCCGCTTCGGGAGGCCTTGGCGCTGGCCGAAAGTCAGCAACTGGACCTGGTAGAGGTTTCGCCGACCGCCGTACCTCCGGTCTGCCGTATCATGGATTACGGCAAATTCAAATATCAGCAGAGCAAGAAGCAGCAGGAAGCCAAGAAGAAGCAGGTGCAGGTGGAGCTGAAGGAAGTCAAGCTCAGGCCCAAGACCGACACCCACGATCTCGAATTCAAGATCAAGCACGTGCGCCGCTTCCTGGAAGAGGGGAACAAGGCCAAGATCACCGTCGTCTTCAGGGGGCGTGAGATCACCCACCAGGAACTGGGAATGGCCGCCCTCGAGAAGGTTGCCGCCGAGCTCGCCGATATAGCAAATATCGAGGTCCGCCAGAAGATGGAAGGTCGCAGCATGTTCATGATCGTGGCCCCCAAGACCAAAGTGACCAAATAAACACCACCATTAAAGGAGTAGTAACCAATGCCTAAAGTGAAGACCCATAGGGGCGCCGCCAAGCGTTTCAGCAAGACCGGCTCGGGCAAGATCAAGCGTAGCCATGCTTTCACCAGCCACATCCTCACTTCCAAGACGAGGAAGAACAAGCGTAACCTCCGCAAGGGTGCGATTGTCGCCGCTACCGATCACAAGAACATCTCGCAGCTGATTCCGTATAAGTAAATCAGGGATTAGGGGCTAGGGACTAGAGACTAGGGACTGGTAACAGCATCTGCTGTGCCGGTCCAAGTTGCGTCCTGGCTCCATCCCTTGCCGAAGTCCGAGAACCGTGAGGAAACGTCTCCCCTTGCGGATCCGGCTAATAAAAACCAGAAGGAGTATGTATGCCAAGAGTAAAGCGCGGTTTTAAAGCGAGACACAGAAGAAACAAGGTATTGAAGCTGGCCAAAGGCTACCGGGGCGCCCGGAGCAAACTCTTCAGAAGCGCCACCGAGGCGGTGGATCGCGCTCTGAACTACGCGTTCAGGGACAGAAGGGTCAAGAAGCGGGACTTCAGGGCTCTCTGGATCACCAGGATCAACGCTGCGGCAAGGCTGAACGGTCTTTCCTACAGCAAACTGATCCACGGTCTGAAGCTTGCCAAGGTCGAGATCGACAGGAAAGTGATGGCCGATCTGGCTGTCTCCGATCCGAAAGGTTTCACGGCTATTGCCGAGGCAGCAAAAGCAAAGTTTTAAAACATACCGCGGGCATAAAAGAAGAAATGGGATAGCGATGTCTCATTTCTTTTTTTTTCCAAGCATAGGGTCATCTCATGAAGGATAAACTTGAAGGACTTTTGAATCAGGCTGTCACCGAACTCGGTCAGGCAACGACCGAAGACGGGCTGCAGGAGCTGCGGGTAAAGTACCTGGGCAAGAAGGGTGAGCTGACGGCCGTCATGAAGGGGCTGGGATCGCTTTCACCTGAGGAGCGCCCGGTCATAGGCCAGGTGGTGAACTCGGTGAAATCCCGCCTCGAGGAAGCTTTCGATGCCCGTGCCGTAGAGGTGCGTGAGGCTGTCAAAGCTGCCAGGCTTTCCGCCGAGAGGATCGACGTGACCCTGCCGGGGCGCCGCCGCCCGATCGGTTCGAGGCACCCGATCACCCTGGTCACCGAGGAGATCTGCTCCATCTTCGCAGCCCTGGGCTTCGCCGTCGCAGAAGGGCCCGAGGTCGAGCACGACTTCTACAACTTCGAGGCGCTGAACTTCCCGAAGGACCATCCCGCGCGCGACATGCAGGATACCTTCTTCGTCGGCGAAAACGTCCTCCTCCGGACCCATACCTCGCCGGTTCAGATCCGCACCATGCTGAAACAGCAGCCGCCGGTGCGCATCATCGCCCCAGGCACCGTCTACCGCTGCGACTCCGACGCCACCCACTCTCCCATGTTCCACCAGGTCGAGGGTCTGATGGTTGACAAGGGGATCACCTTCGGCGACCTCAAGGGGATACTGACCCTCTTCATCAGCCAGCTCTTCGGCTCCGACATCGGCGTCCGGCTTCGTCCCTCCTTCTTCCCCTTCACCGAGCCTTCGGCAGAGGTCGATATCGCCTGCGTGATCTGCCGCGGCAAGGGCTGCCGGGTCTGCAAGGATACCGGGTGGCTGGAGATCCTGGGTGCGGGCATGGTCGATCCCAACGTCTACGGCCACGTGGGGTACGATCCCGAGATCTACACCGGCTTCGCCTTCGGCATGGGGATCGAGAGGATCGCCATGCTGAAGTACGGCATCGCCGACATGAGGCTCCTCTTCGAGAACGATCTCAGGTTCCTGAAGCAGTTCTAAATCCCTCAAAGGCTCACCACAGAGGGATACAGAGGGAAACCCGAAAGGCGTTTAACAGGGATAGACAGGATGCACAGGATAACTGCAAAATGGGTTTCGCCTTAGGGCTTTATCCTGCATATCCTGGCCATCCCTGTCACCCGATTTTGATTTTTGGCATTTCAACCTGAAGCATAGAGTGGAATCGAAATGATAGTTACCTATAACTGGATCAAGGAATTCGTTGATTGCGAGCTGCCGCCGGAAGAGCTCTCCCACCTCCTCACCATGCTGGGCCTCGAGGTCGAGCGGATGGAAACGCTCGGGGGCGGGATGGACGACGTCGTCGTCGCCCAGGTCGTGGAAAAGGCGCAGCACCCCAATGCTGACAAGCTCTCCCTCTGCAAGGTCGACAATGGGAAGGAACTCCTGACCATCGTCTGCGGCGCCCAGAACTTCAAGGCCGGCGACAAGGTCGCCCTGGCCCAGATCGGCGCCACCCTCCCGGGCGACTTCAAGATCAAGCGCTCCAAGATCCGCGGCGAAGAATCCTTCGGCATGCTCTGCTCCGAGAGGGAGCTCGGCCTCTCCGATGAGTCCGCCGGGATCATGATCCTTCCCGAGGACTTCCGGCTCGGCACACCGCTCTTCGACGCCCTCGGCACCAAGGATACCATCTTCGAGATCGGCCTCACCCCGAACCGCGCCGATTGCCTGAGCGTGGTCGGTGTGGCCCGCGAGGTCGCCGCCAAGCTCGGCAAGAAGGTCCACTATCCGGGACACGAGGTGGTGGAAGAGGGTGCCCCGATCGAATCGATCACCTCGGTGACTATCGACGCTCCCGATCTGTGCCCGCGTTATACCGCGCGCCACATCTCCGGCTGCAAGCTGGCTCCTTCGCCGGCCTGGCTGTCGGACAGGCTGCGCGCCGCCGGCATCCGCTCGATCAACAACATCGTCGACGTGACCAACTACGTCCTCCTCGAGTACGGCCACCCGCTGCACGCCTTCGACTTCAAGCTCCTCGCGGGCGGCAGGATCGTGGTCGCCGCTGCCGGTGAAGGGGAGAAGTTCGTGACCCTGGACGGCCAGGAGCGCATCCTTACCGCCAACGATCTCACCATCCGCGACGCCGAAAAAGGTGTGGCGCTGGCAGGGGTCATGGGCGGCGGCAACTCCGAAATAGGGGAGGGGACCGCCGACGTCCTGCTGGAAAGCGCCTATTTCGACTCTTCCGCCATCAGGAAGACCTCCAAGCGCCTCGGCATCCACACCGAGTCCTCGCACCGTTTCGAGCGCGGGACCGACGTGGCCGGGCTGATCCGCGCCCTGGACCGTGCGGCCCAGCTCATCGCCGATCTCTCCGGCGGAACCGTCGCCAAGGGTGTCATAGACGCCTACCCGGAGCCGGTCGAGCCCCGCGTGATCACCGCCAGGGTCTCCCGCATCAACGCCGTCTCGGGACTCTCCCTCTCCGCACCCGAGGTGCAGGACCTCTTCGAGCGGCTCGAGTTCGAGGTGAGCGTGGAGTCGGAAGGTGTCTTCAAGGTGCGCGTTCCGCTCTTCAGGGTCGACATCGAGCGCGAGATCGACCTGGTCGAGGAGATCGTCCGCCTGAACGGCTTCGAGAACATCCCGGCCACCCTGCCGCGCGCCTCGGTCTTCTCCGATCTTCCCTCCGATGCCTTGAAGCTCACCACCCGGATCAAGGACCTGCTCGTTTCCCAGGGGCTCTCCGAGGTGATCAACTACAGCTTCGTCGCCCCGTCGAGCTGCGACCGGATACTCCTCCCGGCCGAGGACTTCCGCACCCAGGGCGTCAAGCTGCTGAACCCGATCTCCGACGAGCTGTCGGTGATGCGCACCACGCTCCTTCCCGGTCTGCTCGAGACGGCGGTCAAGAACATCAACTACCGCACCCTGAACATCCGCATCTTCGAGATGCGCCGCATCTACATCCCGGTTGAGGGTAAAGAGCAGCCGGATGAGCCGCTCTATCTCTCGGCACTTTTGACCGGGAGCCGCGAGCTGGAAGGGTGGAACCAGGGCAAGGGGGAGGTCGACTTTTTCGACGTCAAGGGGATCGTGGAGAACATCCTGGCCGACCTGAACGTCACCGGCGTGAACTACTCCGCGGCAGAGCTCGATCCCTACTATCACCCGGGCAAGGCCTGCCGGGTCCTTTCGGGCAAAAGGGTCCTCGGTTCCTTCGGCGAGGTCCATCCGACCGTCCAGGAGAACTACGGGATCACGGCTCCGCTCTACTACCTCGAACTCAACTTCGAGGCGCTGATTGGCGCCAGGAAGCCCAAGGAAACGGCCCAGGTGCCGTCACGATTCCCCTCCACCTTCCGCGACATAGCCATGCTTCTTCCGCTGGAGATCAGCGCCGCAGAGGTCATCTCCTGCGTCAAGAGCGTCAAGGCGCCCGAGCTGGAAGGGGTGGAGATCTTCGACCTGTACACCGGCGGCAACATCGCACAAGGGGAGAAGAGTCTGGCCATCCGCGTCCGCTACGGGTCCAAGGAAAGGACTCTAACCGACGACGAGGTGACCAAGTTGCACCAGCGTGTCATCGATGCACTGAAGAAAAAATTAAATGTTTCCTTTAGATAAAAAGGGGTTGCGAAAATAGAAACCCTATGGTATTAGATTAAGCCGCTGTCGAAAGCGCAAACCAATGAAATGCTGAAGCTGTTGAGGGGGTTATGACCAAAGCGGATATCGTAGAAAGAATTTATGAGAAGGTAGGTTTCTCGAAGAAAGAATCTGCCGAACTCGTTGAGACTGTATTCGACCTGATCAAGTCCACTCTCGAAGACGGCGACAAGATTAAGATAGCCGGCTTCGGCAACTTCGTGGTCAAAGAAAAGTCCGATCGCCGCGGCAGGAATCCTCAGACAGGTGAGGAGATCACGATCGTGGCCAGAAAGATCCTGACCTTCAAGCCCAGCCAGGTATTGAAGAGCGCCATCAACAGCCAGGGCTAAGGATGGAGACCGGGGTTCCGGACAAGCTTTACCTGAGGATCGGGGAAGTTTCCCAGTTGACGGGACTTCCGGCCTCGGTATTACGCTACTGGGAATCGGAGTTCAATTCCCTGGCGCCGAAGAAGAGTTCCACGGGACAACGTCTATACACCAAGAAGGACATAGAGCAGATAACCGAAATCAAAAAGCTGCTGTACGCCGAGAAGCTCACCATCGAGGGAGCCCGGAAGCGCCTCGAGGCGAGAAAAAGGAACCAGAAACCCGAGCAGTCCGGCGACAGACTCGTGGCCATTCTCGAGGATGTAAAGCTGGAACTAAGAAGTTTGCGGGATCTGTTGTAACACCAGGAATTATCGGTGCGTAGCGCAGCCTGGTAGCGCACTAGACTGGGGGTCTAGTGGTCGCTGGTTCGAATCCAGTCGCACCGACCATAATAACAGCCACTTAGCGGATTGCTAAGTGGCTGTCTTTTTTTCCGGCGCTATTTTACCGTCCGTTACCGCCAGCTGTCACCACTTTCCTATCAGCCGGATCTGCTTCCCCGATGCCGAAATCCAGAACTGGCCGTTGACGAGGTCCGAGATGATCGCTCCGGTGACCGCACCCAACGCGTCGGCGCCAAGGTCGGACCAGCTGAAGTATTCGTGCGGGGAGAATTCGTCGCCGATCTCGATGCCGAGGCCCGGGATGAAGGCGAGCCCCGCCGAGGCGGCCATGCGCTCGCCCGGTCCCATGCTGGTGGAGAGGTGATATAAGGTGCTGTCGATGGCGATCCCCAGCACGGTGGCGCCGCCGAAGTGCGCCACCTTGTCCGGCTCGACGGCGCAGGCGTTGCTGGAGAGTGCCAGCTGCAGCAACAAGACGCCGGCGGCGCCCAGTAATTTCCCACTCTTTGGTTTCATGCCGTCCTCTCGTTTTTTCTTCGGAGCGGCAGAAATGCCGCGCCCCTGGCCCATTGAAAGGTGACCCAGTGAAACGTTACCAAATCACCCATTAAAAGCAACTTCCGCCCCCCCGTTTGAAAGCCGTCCGCGCCGTGGAGGCTCCTTTTTTTACTTTCCGAGCACTTGCATATGTGGTACAACTGCGCCCGTCCATCATCCTTTTAGGCTTCGCTTGTCGATCCGTTTCACCGTCACACGCTTGGAATCGAGACACTTATGAAAAACAGATACCGCTCCTTGTACCTCCTGTGGCTGATCATCGTCGTTTTCTCCGCCGTCACCAGGACCGTGCTGCTCTTGAAGTCGGGGCAAAACCTGGAATTGACCCCTCTGCTCCTGGCGAAGATCTACGGGGTCGGCTTCCTCTTCGACTGCGTCAC
>NZ_JBXKJL010000097.1:0-9012 GCF_056994735.1 Geomonas sp. | reverse complement strand
GGTAAAGGCGGCTTCCTGCCGACGACAAGGAACGGTAATGAAGGTTGTGACAGCGCTTAAGAGCCCGCACCTTTTTCAAACGTCAAGAGCTGGTAACGCTACACTCTTGCCGTCCGGCAAACGGTTCCCCCTAGTATCTTCCGGACCGCGGACCGAGTAACTTAACGAACTGACCAGCGTCCCCTTCCGGTCTGGTATCGTCAGGTCACCTCGTCTATGCCGTTCGGTGAGATTCCATGCCTACAACCCGTGCTACATCAAGAGAAGGAGCTGTCACGGCTTTAGCACTTGAACCATCTCCATTGCCAAAAAAACAGGACAAATACATAACAGCTTTTTATTCGATTTTCTTTAATACATTGGTGCAAATTATTATGTCAAGGCTTTTCTAGTAATGATTCTAATAATATGGATCGCACGACGTGCTAATACCCTATTTATTTAGTCTAGCCTCGCTTAAGTTATTATTTTTTACTAATTTTATAAGTGCTAGTGCAAATATTTATAAAACAATTAGTTTGAGGATGTAGGTTCGGAGAGGATGACAGTAAAGCGGGCGGGAGAGGAGACCGTGGGCAGATAGATGAAAGATGGCAGGAATAGAATACAAAAGGGCTGGCCGTGAGAATTTTAAAAACCAACGAAGGGTGCAAGACAGGCCGGATTGGATGCCGTAGGTGTGATGGTATCGGCATCCAGGATGCTTCCTCGTCTTGGCATCGATACCATCGCCAAATTAAGGAAGGCCGTAACGCTTGTTAGCGTTGACAAGAGGTCTCGGAATGGACTATTGGTAACAACCAATCATGCCAACTTCTGCGCTCACTCCCGACTTTGATCAGCTCTACCGCGACCACTGCGATATGGTTCACAGGCTCGCTCTCGGGCTAACCTGCAACCCCGACGATGCGGAAGAGATTACCCAGGAGGCTTTCCTGCGGGCCTTCCGCTCGTATCATACCTTCCGGGAAGAATCCTCCTTTTCCACATGGATCTATCGCATCGCCCTCAATATTGCCAGCGATTATCTCAAGCACAGGGCGAAGTTTCCGGTCCATGCCCTCGAGGAAGCCGGGTACTCCCTCGATGAGATCCTCGAACCCAATCCCCCCAACGATCCGGAGACGGAATATCTCGCCCGCCAGGCGAGGGTGAAATGCCTCCACGCCATGACCGAGTGCCTGCCGACCGAACAGCGGAAGGTTTTCTGCCTCGCCGTGACCATCGGTCTCCCATTGAAGGTGGTGGCCGATATCGTCGAATCTTCACTGGCCTCAGTCAAGACCACCCTTCACCGTGCCAGGCAGCGCTGGTTCGGCTACATGGAAGATCGCTGCCAGTTGATCAGGAAAGGCAATCCGTGCTCCTGCAGCCAGTGGGTGCGCTTCGGACTGGCGCAGGGATGGATAAAGAAGGATCCCTCCCCGAAGGCCCATCCGGCGGAGATGGAGCCGGCGAGGAAGGAAATCGACGGAATCAGAGCCTTGCGCGACCTCTATCACGATCTCTACCACGACTCTGGCGACCAGTCCTTTGCCGAGCGGGTGCGCGAAGGGATGAAAAAGAGAGAGTGGTCGATTTTTTCCTGATCCTTGTAACCTTTTCTCTCCCGCGCAGTCAAACCCTCCAGAAGCTACCGTGCGAGGAGGTTTTATGGAAAGAGAAGACGGCAAGAAGGTGGCCGCGGTCTGCGGGCTTTACTGTGAGGCGTGCTCCCTCTTCATCGCGACTACGGAGGATCAGGAAAGGTTGACGGCCCTGGCGGCCAGGTTCAACTGCTCCGAAGAGGACGCAAGGTGTTACGGGTGCCGGTCCGGGAAGAAGTTTTCCCAGTGCGTGAGTTGCCATATGTTCAACTGCGCGGCCGAACGAAAGATCGATTTCTGCAGCCAGTGCGGTGATTTCCCGTGCCGCCAGCTAAAAGAGTTCCAGGGGGAGCGGCCGCACCGGAACGATTTATGGGCCGATCTTGAGCGGATCAGTTGCGCGGGGCACGAGCAGTGGCTGCGGGAGGCCCGGGCGCGCTACACCTGCCCACGGTGTGGGACCATCAACTCCGCCTACGACCTGAAATGCCGAAAATGCGGCGTCTCCCCCAGTTGCAGCTACACGGAGGAACATGGCAAAGCCGTTGCCCGCTTTCTCGCCGCGCAGGGGCGCTGAACGAGCGCCCACTGCGTCACTGCTGCCACTAACGCAAGAAGGGCTACAGCGTGAACTGTAGCCCTTCTTTTTTATTGCGTGGCCAGGGAGAGGATGAACAGCCTGAAACACTAGAATGACCTTAAAAGAAAAGGTCAACCCTGGTTAAGAGGTACGGGCTCTTCTGTCGGTTCTTCAGACCGGTGTATTACGGATAATTAGGACCGTAGATAAAAAAAAGGCCCTCCCGTGAAGTGCGGAAGGACCATCATTTTTTGCTCTGTCTGGTAATTGGCGCGCCCGGAGCGATTCGAACGCCCGACCCCAAGATTCGTAGTCTTGTGCTCTATCCAGCTGAGCTACGGGCGCAAACTACCGTAAACTATGGCAAATTTCGTTTCCAGCCATCTCTGGCTGGTTGAACTGTGATGCTACAACAAAACATGGTAACGAGTCAAGCACTGTGTCTTGGTTTTGGCTTTTTTCCGTACGCCGAGAGCATTTCGGATGCCAGACCTTCGGTTTCATAGTCCGGTGCCCTATCCAGCTGAGCTACGGGCCCAAATTTTATCAACCGGCCGGAACGTAATCGACCAGCCTGAAACCGTACTGAGGATGCTGAAACGCGTGGGTGGTCGGGTAGAGGGTGAAGAGCCAGCCCCTGTAAATTTCCTTGCCACCTTCCTTCACCACCAACTGGGCTGCCGGATTCCTCAGCTCGTTGGACTGAGAGGTAAGGGTGGTCCCTTCCATCACGAAATGCGGTAAAAAATTCTCTATTTTCAGCGTAAGGTCCGATCCGGGGAGCTTGAACTCGGACCCGATCGGAATGGTGTAAATCTGCTGCGACTTCGCGTTCTTGTCGGCGACCTGGATCTTGACCGCCTTCCACTTTCCCTTGACGCTGTCCGGTACCACTACTACCGACGGGGACTTGACGGGCTGTGAACGGGTTGGTGCAGGTTTAGCCTTCTTTTCGTTGCATCCTGCTGCGAGACCCATAGCGACCAGTGACAAAACCATCAGTTTCATCAATCGCTTCACCCAAACCTCCGCTACCGTCTGAAACAGTTCCCTGCTTGAAATGGCGGAGAGCGAGGGATTCGAACCCTCGATACCGGTTTACCCAGTATACTCGCTTAGCAGGCGAGCGCCTTCGACCTACTCGGCCAGCTCTCCGTGTGATGCCGCTACTACTGACCTGCGTAAACTCTTGTAAATGGCGGAGGAAGTAGGATTCGAACCCACGGAACTTTCGTTCAACGGTTTTCAAGACCGCCGCCTTCAACCACTCGGCCATTCCTCCAAAGCCTAGCTGATTCTCTCCAGCCCGCCCATGTAGGGTCTGAGGGCTTCCGGTATCAGCACCGAACCGTCGGCCTGCTGGTAATTCTCCAGCACGGCAACCACGGTCCTTCCGACTGCGAGTCCTGAGCCGTTCAGGGTATGGACGAACTCCGGTTTGGCCTTCTCGTCCGGCCTGAAACGTATCCCTGCCCGACGCGCCTGAAAATCTTCGAAACAGCTGCAGGAGGAAATCTCCCGGTAGCAGTTCTGACCCGGCAGCCAGACCTCGATGTCGAAAGTCTTGGCAGCCGAAAAACCTATGTCGCCCGTGCAGAGCTCGACCACCCGGTAGGGGATGTTGAGCCTGCGCAGCACCTCCTCGGCGTGGCCGAGCAGTTTCTGCAGTTCCTCGTATGAGGTTGCGGGGTCGGTGAACTTGACCAGCTCGACCTTGTTGAACTGGTGCTGCCTGATCAGCCCGCGCGTGTCCTTACCGTAAGATCCGGCCTCCTTGCGGAAGCAGGGGGTGTAGGCCACGTAGTTGATCGGCAGATCGGAGCCCTTCAGGATCTCGCCGCGGTGGATATTGGTGACAGGAACCTCAGCCGTGGGGATGAGAAAAAAATCGACCCCTTCCAGATGGAAGAGATCTTCCTCAAACTTCGGCAACTGACCCGTACCGGTCATGCTGTCCCTGTTTACCATAAACGGCGGGAGCATTTCAATATATTTATGCTCTTCTGTGTGAAGGTCGAGCATAAAGTTGATCAGTGCCCTTTCCAGCCTGGCTCCGGCACCGCGATAGAGGGTAAACCTCGCGCCGGTAAGCTTGGCGCCGCGTTCGAAATCCAGGATCCCCAGGTTCTCGCCGATCTCCCAATGGGGCTTGGCCTCGAAGCCAAGCTCCGGGCGCTCGCCCGAGATCCTCACCACCACGTTGTCCTCTTCGGACTTGCCGATAGGGGTGCTGATGTTGGGGATGTTGGGGACGGTGAGGAGGAAATTCTGCAGTTCCTCTTCCACCACCCGCAGCGACTCGTCGATCCCCTTGATCTGCTGGGAGACCTCGCGCATCTGGGTCTTGAGGTCGGCGGCCTGGCTCTTGTCCTGGAGGCGGGCGATCTCTTCCGAGGCCTTGTTGCGCATGGCCTTCAGGTTCTCGCTCTGCTGCAGAAGTTCGCGGCGGCGGTCGTCCAGTTCCTTGAAGAGGGCAAGATTGATCCCCTCCCCCCTGGTCTTCAGCCGGGCTTCTACAGTCTCCAGATTTTCGCGGATGTATCTCGCGTCGAGCATCTCTAGCGCCTTTACTTCGCCGTTACCAAAGCTATACTTTCTAGCACCGTAGTCGGCCATCGTCAACTCTTTTTTGCGACTCTTTTGCCAAATCCCACTTTTTCTGACTCATCACCACGAGACGCTGCAGCTCCTTCTGACAGAGCGATCGACCATGACATCAACCGGATGCTGCTGCCACAGCTATATCAATCTAACAACGGGAAAGACACGGGAGCCGTCATGCCGAGACTGTTCATAGCCGTTGATCTACCTGAAACGACCAAAGATCCTCTCACCGGTTTTGCCAGGGAGCTTCCGCTCGCCAGATGGGTGGGGAGGGAGGAGCTCCATCTCACCCTGCGCTTCGTCGGCGAAGTCGACGATGGGACATTTTCCCTCATCAAGACCGCCCTTTCGAAAGTCAGTTTTTCCTCATTTCCACTGAGGCTCTGCGGAGTCGGCCATTTCCCCCCGGGGAAGCACCCGAGGGTGCTCTGGGTCGGGATGGACCGGTGCGAAGCGCTCCTGGCGCTGCAGCAGGAGGTGGAGCTTGCTCTGGTCGATGTCGCCATCCCACCCGACGAGCGGCCGTTCTCCCCCCACATCACCCTGGCGCGGCTCAAGGACACCCCCGCCGCCGCGGTGCTGGAGTTCGAAAGGCGCCACCAGGACCTGGCCTGCCCCGCCTTCGAGGTGACCGAGGTCATCCTGTACTCCAGCGTCCTCACCCCCAAGGGCGCGATCCACACGAAAGAGGCGATCTACGGCTGCCGTTGACCCGCCACGCGCTCCCCTCACGGTGTCAATCCCGAGGAGAGGCATCACTCTGCATATCGATAACCCGTAGCCGGGGGCCGTGTCCCCCTTGGCAGCTCCCCCAGCCACTGCCCCTCTCCCTACAGGGGAGGGGGAAGGACCTGTTCTTAATGACTTCTTTACGGCTTCGGTCCGCATCTTGACACCGTCTTTAGGGGAATGACGATATGGTGATACTAGAGAAAACAATTTCCAAACAGCAGGAGTATCACCGTGAAAATCTACCTCTATTGCCCGGAGAGCGGCGTCTACCAGGGTGAAGACTTTGCCGACAAAGGTTTCATGAAAAGGGAACTACGGGAGTTACCGGCCGGTTGCACGGCCATCGCGCCTCCACCGTTCGGACGAGGAGAGGTTCCGGTCTTTCGTGTGGCAGAAAACCTCTGGGAGGTGCGGCATCTGACCGTTCCCAAACAAGAGCTCAGCAAGGAAGAAACCATCACCCTGCCTCACACCGATCCCACCGGTGTGATTCCTTCGACAGAAACAGGAGGTGGATGACCATGAAAACACTTTTACTGCTGCTGACGATTCCGCTTCTGATGGCTTCTCCAGTTCATGCCGTATCCTATCCTCCCTCCGTCCAGGAGCCGACTTACCTGAAGGAGACCGAGGTCATGACGGTCGGTGCCAAGGTGCATATGTTTCACAGCGGCAGTCAGGACGTGAGGAACGCCATCAAGATCAACGACGTGCTCGCGGTGTACCACGAGTACCCTCCCGATATCTGGACCGTGAGCAAGCAGACCGGCAAGGTGAAGGTTCTCGCCACCATCGGTGACTACTACTTCGAGGGCGAGGTCATTGAAGGCTCTGTGCAGCCGGGGAGTCTGGCGCTCAAAGGGACCATCGCCTGTATCATCACCACGCGCCTGACCCAGAAGAGATAACATTATCAATTCGCTGTCACGCGCAGTTCCCTAGTTGAATCAGTAGAAACGGAGAAAGGAGTTATGAACACCTACGAATGGCTGCAAACAGCAATCTTCTTCCTCGTCCTTCTGGCGGCGGTGAAGCCGGTAGGCGGTTACCTGGCAAAGGTGTTCCAGGGGGAACGGACCTTCCTCTCCCCGGTTCTTGTCCCTTGCGAAAACCTCCTCTACCGGATCTGCGCCGTAGAAAAGGACGAGGAGATGGACTGGAAGCGCTACGCCTGTGGCCTGCTTCTTTTCAACCTGATCTGCGGCCTCTCGCTGCTGGCGATCCTGCTGCTTCAGGGAGTGCTCCCCATGAACCCTCAGAAGTTCCCGGGATTTTCCTGGCACCTGGCGCTCAATACGGCCATCAGCTTCATGACCAACACCAACTGGCAGGCTTACTCAGGTGAGTCGGCGGCGAGCTACTTCACCCAGATGTTCGGCTTCGCGGTGCACAACTTCCTCTCCGCCGCGACCGGCATCGTGGTGGCGATCGCTACCATACGCGGCTTTGCACGGCGCCGGGTCTCGGTGATCGGCAATTTCTACGTCGATCTCACCAGGTGTACCCTGTACGTTCTGCTGCCGCTGTCGCTTGTTTTCGCCGTGTTCCTGGTGTCCCAGGGGGTGATCCAGAATTTCAGCCGCAACAAGACTGTGCCGCTGGTTCAGGAGACGGGCTACGACAAGCCCAAGCTGGACGACAAGGGGAACCAGGTCAAGGATGCCAGGGGGAACCAGGTCACCGAGACCATCAAGGTCAAAGAGGTGAGCATCCCCATGGGACCCGTGGCATCCCAGGAGGCGATCAAGGAACTCGGCACCAACGGCGGCGGCTTTTTCAACGCCAACGCGGCGCATCCCTATGAAAATCCGACTCCTCTCACCAACGTTGCCGAGGTCTTCCTGATCCTTCTGATCAGCGGCAGCCTCACCTACACCTTCGGCACCATGGCTGGGAACACCCGCCAGGGATGGGCTCTTTTGGCGGTCATGCTGGCGATCCTGATCATGGCGATCGGGGTCAACTTTTGGGCGGAGTATAGCGGCAATCCCCTGGTGGCGAAGCTGGGCGTTCATGCCGTGAATATGGAAGGGAAGGAAACCCGCTTCGGTGTTGCCGGAACCGCCCTTTTCACCTCCGCGACCACCGGCACCTCCTGCGGGGCGGTCAACGCGATGCACGACTCGATGACCCCGCTGGGAGGGATGATCCCGCTCTCGCTGATCCTCCTCTCGGAGGTGGTCTTCGGCGGCGTGGGGACCGGACTCTACACCATGATCGCCTTCGTGGTGATCGCGGTCTTCGTGGCCGGGCTCATGATCGGGCGTACCCCGGAGTTCCTCGGCAAGAAGATCGAGGTGCGCGAGATGTGGATGTCGATCATCACCGTGCTCACCTCGGGCATCCTGGTGCTGATCTTCTCCGGGCTTGCCATGGTGGTCCCGTCGGCGATCTCCTCCATGGCCAACCCGGGCGCACATGGACTCTCCGAGGTCCTCTATGCCTACGCGTCCATGTCCAACAACAACGGGAGTGCCTTCGCGGGGCTCAACGCAAACACGGCTTTCTATGACGTCAGCGGCTCGATAGCGATGTTCTTCGGACGCTTCGCCCCAATCGTCGCCTCGCTCGCCATGGCGGGCTCCCTGGCGCAGAAGAAGTACGTTCCCGCCAGCCTGGGAACCCTTCCCACGGACAAGGTCCCCTTCGCCCTCTGGCTGGCCCTGGTCATCCTCATCGTCGGTGCGCTGACCTTCTTTCCCGCACTTTCGCTGGGGCCGATCGTGGAGCACCTGATCATGCTGGGAGGTAAGTAAGGATGTCGAAACACGCACCTGAACCGATTTCCATGTTCGACGCACGGATCATGAAACCCGCGCTGGTCGACTCTTTCAAGAAGCTGGACCCCAGGGGCCTTTGGCGCAACCCGGTGATGTTCTGCGTCGAGATAGCCAGCGCCATCACCCTGATCACCTTCGTCATGTCGCTTACCGGCGCCAACAAGGAACCCGCCTGGTTCACCGGCCTGGTCTCCGTCTGGCTCTGGCTGACAGTCATCTTCGCCACCTTCGCCGAGTCGCTCGCGGAGGGACGCGGCAAGGCCCGCGCGGCATCGCTTCGTAAAAGCCGCACCGAGGTGACCGCGAAGCGTCTGAAAGTACCTGAGTTCGGCAGTCCGTTCGAAAGCGTACCGGCCGAATCGCTCAGGAAGGACGATTACATACTGGTCGAGGCGCACGAGATGATAGCGGGCGACGGCGAGGTGGTGACCGGAGCCGCGCTGGTGAACGAGGCGGCGGTTACCGGAGAATCCGCGCCGGTGGTGCGCGAGTCCGGCGGCGACCGGAGCGCCGTCACCGGGGGCACCGAGGTGATCGCCAACTCCATCATCGTCAGGATCACCGCCAACCCGGGAGAGACCTTCCTGGACCGGATGATCTCCCTCATCGAGGGGGCCAAGCGCCGCAAGACCCCCAACGAGATCGCTCTCGAAGTACTCCTGATCGCGCTAACACTCGTATTCCTGCTGGTCTGCGCCAACATCAGCCCGCTGTCGATCTACAGCGTGAA
>NZ_JBXKJL010000096.1:0-63610 GCF_056994735.1 Geomonas sp. | reverse complement strand
GGCGAGTGCTTCGATTGGGACTGCGCGGTTGCCGCAAAGGAGAAGGGTACCATCATCCTGGCCGGCGGCCTAAACCCTGACAATGTCGCCGCTGCCGTAGCCAAAGTGAGACCGTATGGTGTCGACGTGTCCAGCGGTGTCGAGTTCGCGCCTGGACGAAAGGACGCCGAGAAAGTCCGTAGCTTCATAAAGGCGTGTAAAGGCGTGAAAGGTGAAGGGTGAAGGGTGAAGGGTGAATCTGGTCACCGGGGAATTCACTTTCATAAAAAACCGGCAGCCTTGAATCAGTCTTAAATATTGATTTGCCAATATAAACGCAGGACATAGCAAGTAGTTTCGTAGAACGAAGAACTGGTCAGCAGGAAGTCGCAGGAAATCTTTTGACAAAGGAGTGGCAATGAAGATTATCGTAACCGATGAGGTGGCTCAGGAAGGACTGGCTATTTTGCAGCACGACCCGCGTGTGCAACTTGACGTAAGGCTGGGACTGAAGAAGGAAGAGCTCTACTCGATCATTGGGGATTACGACGTTATCATCACCAGAAGCGGCACCACGGTTGATAAGCCGCTGCTCGACGCCGGAAAGAACCTTAAGATGGTCGCTCGCGCCGGAGTCGGCGTCGACAATGTCGATGTTGATTACGCCAGCGCCAAAGGTGTCATCGTAGTAAACGCGCCTTTCGGCAACACCAACTCAGCAGCCGAGCACGCCATGGCGCTGCTCCTTTCTTTCTGCCGTAACATCACCAAGGCAAACGACTCCCTGAAAAGCGGCGCCTGGAAACGCGCTCCTTTCACCGGCTACGAGCTGAAGGGCAGGACCGCCGGCGTCATCGGCCTCGGTAAGGTCGGCGGCCGCGTCGCCACCCGCCTCAAGGCTTTTGAATGCGAAGTCCTCGCCTGTGACCCCTACATCGCCGAGAAGAGGGCGCTCGACTTGGGCGTAAAGCTGGTAACCCTCGACGAACTGATCCGGGTCTGCGACATCATCACGGTCCACACTCCGCTCACCGAAGAGACCCGCAACATGATCGGGAAGAAAGAGCTCGCGGCGATGAAAGAGGGCGTCATCATCGTCAACGCGGCTCGCGGCGGCATCATCAACGAGGAGGCGATGCTCGAGGCTCTCGATTCCGGCAGGGTGGCAGGCGCCGGATTCGACGTCTGGAGCCAGGAGCCTCCCAATACGGAAGTGCTCAAGAAGCTGATCGCCCACGACAAGCTGGTCGTCACCCCGCACCTCGGCGCCAACACCTTCGAGGCGCAGGTCAACGTGGCGGTTGACGTCTCCCGTGAGATCCTCCATTACCTCGACGAACAGCCGATCGAGAACGCCATCAACATCCCGAGGTTCGACGCCTCCCTCATGGGCCAGATGCGTCCTTACCTGAACCTGGTGAACGTGCTTTCCGACTTCGTCATCCAGTTGGCCGAGACCAACCTCAACAAGATCACCTTCACCTACACCGGCAGCCTCGCTCAGTACGACTGCACGCCGATCACCGTCTGCGGTCTTGCCTCCCTGCTGAACCGTCGCGTCGAGCAGGACGTGAACATGGTCAATGCCCAGCTGGTCGCCCAGAACATGGGGATCGTGGTTGCCGAGGTTAAGTCGAGCCAGACCGAGGACTTCTCGAACCTGATCACCATAACCATCGAGGGCCCCGGCGAGAAGAGGCTGGTCTCCGGCACCCTGTTCGAGGGTGTTCCGCGCGTCGTGAAGCTGCGTGATTACCAGATGGACTTCAAGCCTGAAGAGCACATGCTGCTGTTGGCCTATGGAGACCGCCCCGGCATCATCGGGAAGATCGGCACCATCCTGGGCGAGCACGAGATCAACATTGCCTCCATGAACCTCGGCAGGCGGGAAAAGAAGGGCGAGGCCATGGTCATCCTCTCCCTCGACTCCGCGGTGGCCCCCGACGTGGTGGAGAAGGTCCGTGTTGCCACCGAGGCGACCTTCATCAAGCCGCTTTACCTTGTGACCGCCAAGAACGGCCAAAAGGGTGGCGAAAACTAATTCCTGATTTAAAGATGGAATGTAAGAAAGGCCCCGGGCATGAGCTCGGGGCCTTTCTTATTCTGGAAAGCCAGCACACCCTTCGACAGGCTCAGGGTGAACGGCTGTTTTTCAAGATAGGTAGAGTAGTAACGGTTTGTGCTGAGCTTGTCGCAACACGTTTAGCGTAAGTTACCCTTGGTGTTGAGCTTGTCCGGATTAGTTTAGAGAGTAACCATTCGCGCTGAGCTTGTCCGATATACCTTCGAAGTGAGTACTCGTGCGTGCTGAGGTTGTCTGAAACCGGTTCAGCGTGAAAACCGTTCGTGCTGAGCTTGTCGAAGCACGCAAATACGGAATTGCAGCCATGATGGCACCCTGCGCCATTCCGCCTCTTTAGGAAATCTTCCTCCCGCCGCATGCCTTCAGCCTGGCGTGTGCCTCGCGTAGCGTCTTCTCGGTCGTTTCCCAGCTGATGCAGGCGTCGGTGATCGAGACGCCGTAGACCAGCTTCGAGAGGTCCTGCGGCAGCGGCTGGTTTCCATCCTTCAGGTAACTCTCGATCATCACGCCCGAGATGGAGCGGTTCCCTGCCGCGATCTGATCGATCACGCTGTTCATCACCGCCGGCTGGCGGTCGTATTTCTTCTCCGAGTTGCCGTGGCTGCAGTCGACCATGACGGTGGGGGTTAGGCCGGCCTTGGTCAGCATCTCCTCCGCCTTGGCGATATCCTCGGGGGCGAAGTTCGGCTTCTTTCCGCCGCGGAGCACCATGTGCACGTCGGGGTTCCCGTTTGTTTGGATGATGGAGCTCAGCCCGTCCCTGTTGATCCCCAGGAAGCTGTGGCTGTGGAGGGCGGCTTTCATGGCGTCTATCGCGATCTGGAGGTTGCCGTCGGTGCCGTTTTTGAACCCGACCGGGAAGGAGAGGCCGCTGGCCATTTCCCTGTGGGTCTGCGACTCGGTAGTCCTGGCCCCGATTGCCCCCCAGGAGAGGAGGTCAGCCAGGTACTCCGGGGTGATCGGATCGAGCATCTCGGTGGCGACCGGAAGCCCCATCTCGGTGATCTTGCAGAGGAGCCCGCGGGCGATTCCCAGCCCCTTGGAGATCAGGTGGGTGCCGTTCATGTCAGGGTCGTTGATGAGCCCTTTCCAGCCAACGGTGGTGCGGGGCTTCTCGAAATAGACGCGCATGATGAGGAGCAGCTCGTCGGAAACCTCCTTGGAGAGGGCGGCGAGGCGCTCGGCATATTCCAGCGCCCCTTTGGTGTCATGAATGGAGCACGGACCGACCACGACCATCAGCCTGCGGTCTTCGCCCCTGAGAATCCGGTTGATGGCCGCGCGGCTGTCGGTCACGCAGTTACCGGACTGCTCAGAAAAAGGAAACACCTGCCGGAGATCGGTAGGTGCGATGATAGGGGTGATGCTCTTGATCTTCAGGTTGTTGGTCTTAATCATGTCCAGGCTCCCGGGCTAGTGCATTTTAATGTGCCGTAATCTAGCGCGTTTAGCCTGCCGTGTCAAAAAGAAATGCCCTTTACCTGCTGAATTTTGAGGTCGTTACATTTTTGTATGGTGTTGTTGTATGACGAAGTGGTTTCATGAGAGCCCTGTGGCGAGGGCTGAGCTGATTGATTCGAGGGTCGAGAGGTCGGCACCGGCTGCGGCCATCTTGGCGACGGCCCTGTCGGAATCGCCGCGCTCCAGTTCCACCCCTCGTATGGCGTCCGTCAGGAGCGTCACCAGGAATCCCTCCTTGAGCGCCTCCAGCACGCTCTCCTTCACGCAGTAGTCGGTGGCGAGCCCTCCCACGTAAAGCCTGTCCAGGGCCAGACGGTGCAGCAGCATGGTGAAGGGAGTGCCGTTATCGGTGACGCCCTGCATCGCCGAGTAGCCGTTATCCCAGCGCGCGATCCCCTTCGAGATCACGATCGTTCCGTCAGGAAGGAGCAGTTCGGGGTGGAATTCCGCGCCCGGAGTCCCCTGGACGCAGTGCGAGGGCCAGCGCCCCCCATGTCCCCTGAAGTGCTGGCTATCAGCGGGATGCCAGTCCCTGGAGGCAAAGATGGCGCAGCTTCTCCTGGCGAAAAGCTGAAGATAACGGTTCAGGACCGGAATCACCATGTCCCCCCCGGGAACGGGGAGGGAGCCTCCCGGACAGAAGTCCCGCTGCACGTCGACAACCAGGAGCGCCGCTCTTCGTCTCATCACCCTAACTCCCGTGAATGGTGAAAGGTGAACCCCCGTGAAAGGTGAAAGGTGAAAGGTGAAAGGTGAAAGGTGAAAGGTGAAAGGTGAAGGTGGAAGGTGAAGGGTGAAGGGTGAAGGGTTCTCTCTAGCCCATCCTTTCCCGGATCTCGGTCAGCATTCTGAGCCTCAGTTCGTTGAGCCCTTCACTGATGGAGACTTTATAGATGTGGGGGTTGACCAGGCGGTGGCAGCCTTGGGGGAGGCGCCCGAGTTCCTCGGCGCACCGGTCCGCTGCGGTTTCGAGCGTAGGCGTAGGGGCCACCCTCATCCCCAGGGCCATCACTACATCGCGCAATTCCACGAACCTCGCCTCAGCCGGTATCCTCACATGCTGGAGAGGGTTTCCCGGATCGTAGACCGTGTCGCCAGGAGCCAAATCCTCACCGTAAAGGCAGATGACATCCTGGATGAAGCTTCCATCTGGCGAGACCGCCCGCAGCAACTTCTTCCGGTCGGGTAGGGTCGCCTTGGATACGTCGCTGGTTATCTTGAGCTTGGGCTCATCCCCCAACCGGACCAGCTTATAGACTCCTCCCAAGGCGCCGCCACCTTCTCCGGCGCAGGTCGCCAGCCGCGTGCCCACGCCGTAGATATCGACCTTGCCCCCCTCGGAGCGGATGGACTCGATCACGTATTCGTCCAGCTCATTTGAGGCCACTATCTTGACCCCGGTAAAACCCGCCGAATCGAGCGCGCCGCGTACCTGCCTGGAGAGATAGGCAAGGTCCCCCGAATCGATTCGGACTCCAACAAGGGCGTGGCCGCGACCTTTCAGCTCGGCCGCCACCGCGAGGGCGTTGGGGAGACCGCTCTTCAGGGTATCGTAGGTGTCGATCAGGAGAACGCAGCTGTCGGGAAAGATCTCGGCGTATCTGCGGAAGGCGGTCAGTTCATCCGGGAAGGCCATGATCCAGCTGTGGGCATGGGTACCCATGACCGGAATCCCGAAGGTCTTCCCCGCCAGGACGTTGCTGGTGCTGCGGACTCCGCCGACAAAGGCTGCCCGCGCCTCCGATAGACCCCCGTCCGGCCCCTGGGCCCGGCGGAGGCCGAACTCCAGCACGATTCCGCCACCGGCCGCGCCGTTGACCCGGGCAGCCTTGGTCGCCACCAAGGTCTGGAAATTGATGATGTTGAGCAGTGCCGTCTCGACGAACTGTGCCTCGGCGAGTCCTCCCTCCACCGTCAGCAGAGGCTCCCGGCCAAAGACGACGGTACCTTCCGCAGGGGCGGTGATTTTTCCCCTGAAACGGAAATGCTCCAGGTAAGAGAGGAAGTTGGGCCGGAAGATTTTGAGCCTTTCGAGGTAGGCCAGATCGTCTTCGCTGAAGGCCAGCCCTTCCAGGTAGGAGAGGGCTGGATCCAGTCCCGCGAATATCGCGTATCCTCCCTTGAATGGATTGGTTCTGAAGAAAAGGTCGAATACCGCCGGTTGCTCGTGCATCCCTTCTTCGAGGTAGCCGGCGAGCATGGTCAGCTCGTAGAGGTCGGTCAGCAGAGGCGAGTAGCTCACTTCTTCCCTCCCCCCTGGTCTGAGGCGTTGCGCGTGATCGCCTGCAGCAGTTTGTCGGCCAGATCAGGGTCCAGAATCTTGAGCGCCAGGTATTCAGCCTGTGCTTTCCCTGCGTCGTTCAGCGACAGGTAGGCGAGGCCCCGTTTGTAGAGGGCATTGGGGTTGTTTGGCCACAGGACGAGGAGGGATGTGTAGGCATCGATGGCTTCCTGGAACCGGTACGCTCTGAAGCAGACCTCCGCCAGGTTGGCGAAACCGAGCGCCAGCTTTGGATCGAGGCGGACCGATTTCCTCAGCGATACGATCGCCGTGTTGAAGTCACCGAGCAGGGCCTGGTCGGTTCCGAAGTTAAGCCAGGAAAGAGGATTGTCGGGTTGAATGGATATGCTCTTGGCAAAGGCCTCAGCCGCCTCACGGTATCGGCCTTCGGCGTTCATGGCGAGACCCGCCTGGAACCAGTCGTCGGCTTCGAGGTACTCCTCCTGCTCCAGGGGGGGCCGTGACAGCGGCTTAGGCTCAAGTGCCCCTGTCGTAAGTCCTGCCACTAGCAGGAGCATCAAGTATTTGCCTGGATGATGTTTCATTCCTTGGCCTCGCTGGATGAATAACTTTAGCACATGAGTCCAGTGTTGGCAGTGTCGGCGGGGTCTTTTTGCTGGAAGGTATCTGCCTAATCTGATAGATAGAAAGGATCAGCTTCTGGAAGGAGAGCATCAATGAACGATCTGCTTATCATCGGTTGCGGCGCCATCGGGGCGCGCATTGCCTCGCTGGCCGCGGGGACCAAGGTCTCGACGTTCAGCCGCGGTGAGGCCCGTGTTGGGGGAACGCATCATCTCAGCGGAAACCTCGACGACGTGGCAACACTCAAGGGGCTCCCGACCAGGGGCGCCGGCGTCATATATCTTGCGCCCCCGGTCGGGGGAGGGGTAGAGGAGACCCGGGTACGGAACTTCTGCTCGGCCATTCCGGCCGGTGAGGAGCCGGCGAAGCTGGTCTACATCAGCACCAGTGCCGTGTACGGGGACAGCGGCGGAGAAGTGGTCACCGAGGAGACGGAGCCAAACCCCCAGTCGACCCGGGGCAGGAGGCGTCTGCACGGGGAGCGGCTCTTTACCTGTTGGGGGAAGGAGCGGGGAGTCGAGATCGTGATCCTGCGGGTGACCGCGATTTACTCCGCGGACCGGTTGCCGGTAACGCAGCTTACCACGGGGCAGCCCGTTCTTCGCGAGGAGGAGTCACCTTTAACCAACAGGATCCATGCCGACGACCTTTCCCGTATCTGCCTCGCGGCACTCGAGCGCGGTAAGGACGGCGAGATCTTCAACGTAAGCGACGGCACCAGCATAACCATGACGGATTATTTCAACGCGGCCGCCGACCGCCTCGGTGTCCCGAGACCTCGTCAGGTGACCATGTCGGAGGCTAAGAAGATCATGACGCCGCTGATGATCTCCTATTTTTCGGAATCAAGGATCGTGGACAACTCGAAGATGCTGAAGGAGCTTGGCATCACTCTCTTGTATCCTAAAGGCGTGAATGGTGAATGGTGAAAGGTGAAAGGTGAAAGGTGAAAGGTGAAAGGTGAAAGGTGAAAGGTGAAAGGTGAAAGGTGAAAGGTGAAAGGTGAAAGAACGGCCTCTGTGACCGGTAATGCACGTAGGAGCGCCCTTCCAGGCGCGAACAGCCTCAGCGGGTTTGCGCCCGGAAGGGCGCTCCTACAAAGAGAACAGCCGCGGGTGCGGATACCCGTTGGAAGCAGCGATGAAAAAAAGGCTCCGGGCAGCAGTGCCGGGGCCTTCGCCTTTTCTACAGCTGGAGAGGTCTCAGATGCCGAGAATCAGTGACAGGTGGTGCAGTTCGTCGGCCTGCCTCTTCTCGCTGACCACCACGGTCTCGAGGAGGGTGGGGACGATGGCGTTGCAGCAAAGGCCAACCATCTTCCCTTTCTGTCCGGCCAGCAGGAGTTCGACTGCGGAGTGGCCAAGCCGGCTTCCCAGCAGGCGGTCGAAGACTGATGGCGCTCCGCCGCGCTGGTAGTGTCCAAGCACGGTAACCCTGGTCTCGAAGCCGATGACATCCTTGATGGTGTCCGCTATGTTCTGGGCCCGGCCCGCTCCTTCGGCGAGGATGATGATGGCGTTGCTGCGCCCCTCCTCGTAGCGATGGCGCAGCTGGTTGCAGAGATCCTCCATGTCCGGCTCAACCTCCGGAACGATGGCGTATTCGGCGCCGGTGGCTATGGCCGTCATGCTGGCCAGGTAGCCGGAGTTCCTGCCCATCACCTCTATGACAAAAGCGCGATCGTGAGAGCTGGCCGTGTCCTTGATGCAGTCGACGGCGTATATGATGTTGTTCAGGGCGGTGTCGACGCCGAGGGCCATGTCGGTGAAGGGGATGTCGTTATCGATGCTGGCGGGGATGCCGATCACCGGGACCCCCATGCGGTGGAGCGCCAGGGCTCCATTGAGGGAGCCGTCGCCTCCGATGATGATGAGCCCCTCGACCCCCATTTCTTCCAGGTGGCGCACCGCCTTCTCGCGCCCCAAGGCGGTCCGGAATTCATCGCTGCGGGCGGATTGCAGAAAGGTTCCGCCGCGGTGAAGGATTGCCGCCACGTCCTTTGTTTCCATGTCGATGTACTCAGGCTTCAGGAGCCCGACGTAGCCCTTTTTGAAGCCGACAACCTGCACGCCGTGCCCGAGTGCGGTACGGGTGGCGCTCCGGATGGCGGCGTTCATCCCGGAACAGTCACCGCCGCTGGTCAGTATCCCTATCTTCTTCATAACAGACTCCGGATGTTCGGTTTGCCGCGGATTCCCCTGAAATGCCAAGGCTTGCGGCCTGCTTGAATATATCACGGGTCGGTGCGTTTTCAACATCCCCCCGGGTCTAATGAACAGTCATCTCAACCCTTTTCCCTCTCCCCCTTGATCCACTCCATCCTGTCCTTGATGCTCTTCTCGTAGCCGCTCTCCCTCGGTTCGTAGAAGCGCCGGCCGGCGATCTCGTCCGGGAGATAGCCTTGGGCTACGTATCCCTTGTCGTAGTCGTGCGGGTAGCGGTAACCCTTGCCATAACCTATCTTCTTCATGAGCGAGGTCGGAGCGTTCCTGATATGCATCGGCACCGCCAGGGCGCCGCTCTGCCTGACCTCGTCCAGCGCCTGGTTTATCCCCATGTACGAGGCGTTGGATTTGGGCGCGGTGGCGAGGTAGGTGACCGCCTGCCCCAGAATGATCCTCCCCTCGGGCATCCCCACCAGTTGGAAGGCCTGCAGCGCCGACACCGCCATCTGCAGACCCCGCGGATCGGCGTTGCCGACGTCCTCGGAGGCGAAGATCACCATCCGCCTCAGGATGAAGATCGGGTCCTCACCGGACTCGATCATGCGCGCGAGCCAGTAGAGCGCCGCGTCGGGGTCGCTGCCGCGCATCGACTTGATGAAGGCGGAGATGACGTTGTAATGCTCCTCGCCCCCTTTGTCGTAGAGAAGCGGCTTCTTCTGCAACGCCTCCCGCGCCGTCTCCAGCGAAATGACCTCTCCGTGCCCCACGCGGGCCGCGGTCTCGAGGGTATTCAACGCCACCCGGGCGTCGCCTGCTGCCTGCTCGGCAATGAACCGCAGCGCCTCCGGCGCCGCCGTCAGCCCCGACTCGCCCAGGCCACGCGCCTTATCCTCAAGCGCGTTGGTGAGGATCTGGATCACCTCCTCGTCGGTCAGCGGGTTGAGCACCAGCACCTTGCAGCGGGATAAAAGCGGGGCGATGACCTCGAAGGAGGGGTTCTCGGTGGTGGCGCCGATCATGGTGAAGGTGCCGCGCTCGACGTAGGGGAGGAAAGCGTCCTGCTGGGACTTGTTGAAGCGGTGAATCTCGTCCACGAAGAGGATGGTCCGCTTCCCCTGGTACCTGAGGGTGTCCTCGGCCTCCTTGACCACCTCGCGGATCTCCTTGATCCCGCTCATGATGGCGGAGAAGAAGATGAAGTGGGACTTGGTGGCGTTGGCGATGATCTTGGCGAGGGTGGTCTTGCCGCTTCCCGGTGGACCCCAGAAGATCAGCGAGGTGAGACGGTCGGTCTCGATCAGGCGGCGCAGGAGCTTTCCCTCGCCCAGAATGTGGCCTTGACCAAGATATTCGGAAATGGTGCGTGGCCGCATCCTCTCGGCCAGTGGTGCGATTTCGGTACTATTAGTTGTGAAGAGATCCAATCAGTGCTCCAGTTCTGCGGCCCCAGGGCGGATATCGATCGGTTGGATGCCCCAGATCTCTTCAGCATACTCCTTGATGGTCCTGTCGCTGGAGAATTTCCCCATACCTGCCGCGTTGAGAATGGCCTGGCGCGCCCACTCGTCCTTCTGCAGGAAGAGTTCGCTGACCCTTTCCTGGCAGGCGACGTAGGAGGCGTAGTCGGCCAGCAGCATGTAATGGTCCCCCAGGTTCAAAAGCGAATCGGTGAGCGGGGTGAAGAGTTCGGGTGCGCCGGGCGAGAAGAAGCCGGAAGCGATCATGTCCAGCACCCGTTTGAGCTCGGGGTTGGCGTTGTAGTATTCTTTCGGATTGTAGCCGCGCTCCCTCAGCTCGGCTACGTCTGATGCGGTCAGTCCAAAGATGAAGATGTTTTCCCTGCCGACCTCCTCCATGATCTCTATGTTGGCGCCGTCGAGGGTCCCGATGGTCAGGGCGCCGTTGAGGGCGAACTTCATGTTCCCCGTGCCGGAGGCCTCGGTCCCGGCGGTGGAGATCTGTTCGGAGAGGTCGGAGGCCGGGAAGATGCCCTCGGCCAGGGTCACGCTGTAGTTGGCCAGGAAGATCACCTTGATACGGCCCGCCACGTCCGGGTCGCGGTTCACCACCGAGGCCACGGCGTTGATCAGCCTGATGATCAGCTTGGCTGCGGCATAGGCCGGCGCGGCTTTTCCGGCGAAGATGAAGGTGCGCGGGACGTAGTCGCCCCGCGGGTTGTCCTTGATCCGGTTGTACAGGGTGATGATGTGCAGCACGTTCAGAAGCTGGCGCTTGTACTCGTGCATCCTCTTCACCTGGACGTCGAACATCGAGTCGGGATCGACGTCGATCTCGTTGTGCTTGAGGATGTACTGGCGCAGGCACTCCTTGTTGGACCTCTTCACCTCCTGCCACTTCTCCCGGAATTCGACATTGTCGGCCAGCGGCCTGAGCTTCCTGTTCAGCTCGTAGAGATCGCGGGTCCAGGCGTCGCCTATGTATTCGTCGATCAGGTCGGCGAGGAGCGGGTTCGCCATCTTGAGCCAGCGTCTCTGGGTGATGCCGTTGGTCTTGTTGTTGAACCTCTCAGGATACATCTCGTAGAAGTCCCGGAACAGGTCCTTCTTGAGGATCTCAGAGTGCAGCGCCGCCACTCCGTTCACCGAATGGCTGCCGACGATGGCCAGGTGCGCCATGCGGATCTTCCGCTCCCAGTGCTCCTCGACGATCGACATCCGGGAGATCCGGTGCGGGTCGTCGGGGAAGCGGGCCTTGATCTCCTTGATGAAGTTGTCGTTGATGTCGTAGATGAGCTGCAGGTGCCGCGGCAGGATCTGCTCGAAGAACCACACCGGCCAGAGCTCGAGCGCCTCCGGCAGGATGGTGTGGTTGGTGTAGGCGAAGGTCTTGCGGGTGATTTCCCAGGCGTCTTCCCACTCCATGTTCTCCAGGTCGATCAGTACCCGCATCAGCTCCGGAATGGCCAGGGTGGGGTGGGTGTCGTTCAGCTGGATGGCCACCTTCTCGGGGAGAAGCTTCATGTCCTTGTGCATCTTCTTGAAGCGGTAGAGGACGTCATGGACCGTGGCCGAAGCGAGGAAGTATTCCTGCTTGAAGCGCAGCTCCTTCCCCTCGATGACGTTGTCGGCCGGATAGAGGACCTTGGAGATGGTCTCGGACTGCATCTTCTTCTCCACGGCACGGATGTAGTTCCCCTCGTTGAAGAACTTCAGGTCGAATTCGCGGCTGGACTTGGCGCTCCAAAGCCTCAGGGTGTTGACCGTCTCGGTCTGGTAGCCGGGGATCGGGGTGTCGTAGGCCATGGCCATGACGTCCTCCGTATCAACCCACTCCCGCACCAGCCTTCCGGTCTCCTTGTCCATGGTGGTGATCACCCGCCCGTAGAACTTGACCGTGTGCAGGTGCTCCTGCCGGTCGAGCTCCCAGGGGTTGCGGTAGCGCAGCCAGTTGTCGGGGATTTCGATCTGGTGGCCCTCGCTGATGGCCTGCCGGAAGATGCCGTACTCGTAGCGGATCCCGTAACCGTAGGCGGGGATCGACATGGTGGCCATGGAGTCGAGGAAGCAGGCGGCAAGCCGCCCGAGACCTCCGTTGCCCAGCCCCGCGTCCTGCTCCTCGTTGAGGATCTCGAAGAAGTCGCGCCCCAGCGAGTCGATGGCGTCCTTGAAATCGCCCCACACGCCGAGGTTGATCAGGCTGTTTCCCAGGGTCCTCCCCATGAGGAATTCCATGGAGATGTAATAGACCCTCTTGTTGTCCAGGTTGTAATACGCCTGCTGGGTGTCGAGCCAGCGCTCCACCAGGTGGTCCCGGACCGCATAGGCCAGGGCGTTGAAGCTGTCGTACTTGGTGGCCGAGTACTTGTCCTTGCCGAGAGTGTATTCCAGGTGCTCAAGGAAGGATTTGATGATGCTCATCTGCTTGTCGAGCTCTTCGCTGACGCCTATCATCTCTCCAGTCATGCCGGTTTCGTCAGTCATGCCGATTCCCTCTTCAGTCACCAGTCCTTCGGTCATGGTTCACCTGATTATTGGCGTGGTTTTGGTGCTGCGATGGTGTGTGAGTGCGGCTTTAGGCGGTCGAGTTTCCGTTGGACATGCAAGAGTATATATGCTAGTAAATCCTAGATTACAATACAAGTAAAGGGGTTGTAGTGAAAAAAATAGCCATTTTTGCTAAAGTACATGACCCCCGTTGTCTTGGTGTTGCACAGCAGTTGACAGAGTGGCTGACACAGCGCGGAGTGACTGCCAGGGTTGAGGATCACCTCTCCAAACAGCTCAGGCGGCCGAGTGCGGCGCAGAGCGTGGAGAGTTCGGAAATAGCCCGTGACGCCGATCTCGTCGTGGTTCTCGGCGGCGACGGTACCCTGATTTCCGCGGCGCGCCTGGTGGGCGAGCGCGACATTCCCATTCTCGGCGTAAACCTCGGGAGCCTCGGGTTCCTCACCGAAATCACCCTGGACGAGCTCTACCCCGCGGTCGAGCGCTGCCTCGACGGCGATTTCGAGGTGAGCGAACGCATGATGCTCCTGGCCTCGGTGGAGCGGGCCGGGGAGGTGATCGAGCACCATCGCGTGCTCAACGATGTCGTCATCAACAAGGGAGCCCTGGCCAGGATTATCGACATGGAGACCTCGGTGGACGGGCGCTACGTCACCACCTTCAAGGCCGACGGACTCATCGTCTCGACCCCGACCGGCTCGACCGGCTATTCGCTTTCCGCCAACGGCCCGATCATACATCCGGCCCTGGAGTGCATCTCCATCACCCCGATCTGCCCCCATACCCTGACCAACCGGCCACTCGTGGTCGCCAAGGACGCCAGCATCTCCATCAAGCTCGTTTCCGGCGTCGACGAGGCCGTCTTCCTGACCCTCGACGGCCAGGTCGGAGTCAAGCTGATCAATGGCGACGTAGTGCAGATAACCCGTTCGACCCACATGACGCGGCTGGTCCAGTCGAGGAGCAAGGACTACTTCGAGGTGCTCCGGACCAAACTCAAATGGGGAGAGCGCTAGGCGAGCGGCGCGGCCGGCTCATAACGATAAAGCGAAAACCTCCTTATGCTAAGAGAACTGCAGATAACCAACCTGGCCATCATCGACAAGCTCCACGTGGAGTTCAACGGCGGCCTGAACATACTGACCGGCGAGACCGGGGCGGGGAAGTCGATCATAATCGATGCCGTCAACCTGATCCTGGGCGGCAGGGCCAATGCGGAGCTGATCCGTTCCGGCGCCGATGAGGCCTCGGTTGAGGCGCTCTTCGACCTTGCCGGCGCTCCGGCGCTCCTGGAAACGCTGTCGGAGAGCGGCATCGACTGCGACGGCGAGCTGGTGGTCCGCAGGATCATCTCCCGCGGAGGGAGGAACCGTGTCTTCATCGCCGGCAGCCTCGCCACCATCTCCATGCTCTCGGACCTTTCCCGCGCCCTGATCAACATCTGCGGGCAGCACGATTCCCAGTCGCTCTTGAGGACCGATCACCACCTGAGGCTTCTGGACGGCTTCTCCGGCGCCCTCGAGCTTCGCGACTCCTTCGCCGCCTCCTTCCATGAATACCAGAAGGCCAAGGAGGAGCTGGAGGCCCTGGAGCAGGGGGAGCGCGAGGCGGCCCGCCGCATCGATCTCCTCTCGTTCCAGAGCCAGGAGATAGCCGATGCCAGGCTTTACCCCGGCGAGGAGGAAGAGCTTGCCGAGGAGCGTAAGCGCCTTGCCCACGGCGAGAAGCTCCTGGCCTCCAGCCAGCAGGCCTTCGATGCCCTTTACGGCGGCGACAGCGCGCTCCTGGGCGCCCTCCAGAGGGTCGTTGCCGCGGTCTCCGAGGCCGGCGCCATCGACCACGCCCTCTCGCCGGTGGTCGAGACCCTTGAGGGGGCTTATGCGCAGCTGGAGGATGCCTCTCTCACCCTTCGCGACTACGCGGCCAAGGTTGAGGCCGATCCCGGACGTCTTGAGCAGCTGGAGGATCGCATCGACGCGATCAACCGCCTGAAGCGCAAGTACGGGGCGAACGTCGCCGAGATCCTGGCCTACCAGGAGACCGTGGACGCGGAACTGGCGACCCTTGCCAGGCGCGAGGAGACCCGCGACGAGCTGGTGGCCGGGATGTCGTCCCTGAGGGATGAGCTGGCCGCGCTCGGCGCCAGGCTGACCAAGGCTCGCGCCGAGGGTGCCGAAGCGCTCAAGGCGGGGATGGAGAGGGAGCTGCGGGAGCTCGCCATGAACCATGCCGTCTTCGAGACCTCTTTCGAGCCGCACCCTGAGCCGAGGCCCCACGGTTTCGAGCGGGCCGAGTTCCTCTTCTCACCCAACCCGGGTGAGCCGGCGAGGCCCCTTGCCAAGATCGCCTCGGGGGGGGAGCTTTCCCGGCTGATGCTGGCCTTGAAGCAGATTCATCCCGAGAGCGAGGTCCCGACCCTGATCTTCGACGAGGTGGATAGCGGCATCGGCGGCGCCACCTCCGCGCTGGTGGGGGTGAAGCTGAAGAGGGTGGCGGCCGCGCAGCAGGTGCTGGCGATCACCCATCTGCCGCAGGTGGCGGCCTTTGCCGACCTGCACCTCAAGGTGGAAAAGGCCGTCAGCGAGGGTCGGACCGCCACCTCTGTGGAAAGGCTGGAGGGGGAAGGCAGGGTAGCCGAGGTGGCGCGCATGCTGAGCGGCGCAAGGGTGACACAGAAGACCCTGGAACACGCCAGGGAGATGATCCAGGAGGCAGGTGCATGATCAGGAAGGCCAAAATCAGCGACGTGAAGGATATACAGAAACTCCTTTCGAGCTTTGCGACCCGCGGGGAGATGCTCTCCCGCTCGCTCTCCGAGCTCTACGACTCGCTGCGTGATTTCTATATCTACGAGGAGGATGGGCAGGTGCTGGGCACTTCGGCGCTGCACATTGTCTGGGAGGACCTGGCGGAGGTGCGTTCGGTCGCCGTCGCCGAGGGGGTGGGGCGCCGCGGTATCGGTACCCAGGTGGTCGGAGCCTGTCTGGATGAGGCCCGCAGCCTCGGTCTCAAGAGGCTTTTCTGCCTGACCTACAAGCCCGACTTCTTCGCCAAGTTCGGCTTCGTGGTGGTCGACAAATCGGAGCTTCCCCATAAAGTCTGGGGAGACTGCATCAAGTGCGTGAAGTTCCCCGACTGCGACGAGATCGCCATGATCCTCGATCTCTAAGACCTTTGCGCCCTTCGACGGGCTCAGGGCGAACGGGTCCTTCGCCCTTCGACGGGCTCAGGGCAAAGGGGTCCTTCGCCCTTCGACGAACGGGTCCATTCGCTCTTCGACGGGCCCGGGGCAAAGGGGTCCATTCGCGCCCGGAAGGGCGCTCCTACAGCTTCGAGCTGAGTCCGTTCGTGCTACAATTACCCAGTCCCCAATCCCCATCCCCCAATCTCCGAGGTAACCCATGGACCTGTCACAGCACGCGGACACCGTAGAACGGCTCCTGAAGGGGCGACAGCTTGACGGCTACGAGATCATGGTCCTGCAGTCTCGGGATCTGACCGTGGAGGCCAAGGGCGGGAAACTCGACGCCTACAAGTGTGCCGAGCCTTTCGGGATCGCGGTCCGGGTCCTGGACGGCGAAGGCCTCGGCTTCTCCTTCTCCACGACGATCGATCCGCATGCCCTCGAACGGATGGTTGATGGCGCCCTGGTTGCGGCAAGGATGCAGACGCCGGACCCCTGCTACCTTCTCCCTGCCGCGGCAGCCTCCTATCCGGAAGTCCCGGATCTTTGGGACGAGGAGTTGGGGGAGATCCCGGAGGAACAAAAGGTCGAAAGGGCGCTGGAACTCGAGCGCCTGGTTCTTGCCCGCGATCCCAGGATCAAGAGGGTCCGCAAATGCAGCTACAGCGACTCCCGGCACCATTACCTCATCCGCAACTCCCACGGTTTGAGCGCCGGCTACCGGGGGAGCCACGTCTCATGCAGCGTCTCGGTGGTGGCCGAGGAGGACAGCTCCGCGCAGATGGGGTGGGATTTCGACTTCTCCACCCGCTTCTCCGGAATCGACCTCGGACGGATCGCCGCCCGCGCCGCCAGCAAGGCGACCTCGCTTCTCGGCGCCCGCACCATACCCACCATGCGTTGCCCCGCCGTGCTCGACAACCACGTGGCTTCGGAGCTCCTCGAGGTCGTTTCCGCCTCGTTCCTGGCCGAAAACGTGGAAAAGGGGAAAAGCCTCTTCCGTGGGCGGGTAGGGGAGAGGCTCTTCTCCGAGCTGATAACGGTGAGGGATAACGGGATTCTTGCTGCCGGGATGGGGACCGCTCCCTGCGATGGGGAGGGGGTGCCGCAGCAGGATACCCTGCTGGTGGCTGGAGGGGTGCTGCAGGGCTTTCTCTACGACAGCTACTGGGGGAAAAGGATGGGTGCTGCCTCGACAGGGAATGCCGTGCGCGGCGGGGTCAAGAGTGCGCCCAGGATGGGGGTCCATAACCTCTTCATCGAGGCTGGTGCGGAAGCTGTCGAGAAACTGGTGGCCGGCATGGAGAAGGGAGTCCTTATCACCGATGTCATGGGCATACACACCGCCAATCCTATTTCGGGTGATTTCTCGGTGGGAGCGGCCGGCTTCTACGTGGAGGGGGGAGTGATCGGTCACCCGGTGAAGGGTATCGCCATCGCGGGTAACCTGCTGGAACTCTTCCGTGGGGTCGATATGGTCGCCGATGATCTCCGCTTCTTCGGGGCGGTCGGCTCTCCGGCGCTAAGGGTGGTCGAGCTCGATGTCAGCGGGTCTTAGACCCCGAGCCCGTCCAAGTGGCAAGTTTTTCGAACAAGATCGCGCGGTTCGTCAGGCGCGGTCGAATGCAGGGCGTCAAAGGTTGCAGCCTTCGACGCCCCGGTTTTTTCACGGCTGGTACATCACGGTCAGGAGCTGGCGCACTAACGGACTCACCACCGTGTAGCGTACCTCGACGCCGTCCCTGGTTCCCTCGATGATCCCCTTGTTCTTCAGCAGCGCAAGATGCTGCGAAACGGTCGCCTGCGGCAGCCCGAGGCACTCCCAAATGTGCTTGACGTTGCACTCCTGGGTGCAAAGTCCCGCCACTATCTTCAACCTGATCGGGTGCCCGAGCACCTTCAGTATCTCCGCTTCCTTTGCGAATTCCCTGCTCTTATCGAATGCCAAGTTCTGTATCCTCCAAACTGTATACTTCTACAATATCTATATATAGGAATGTATTTTTTGTCAATCCCCAGCTTCAGCGCGAGCGGTAGATCTTGTCGCTGAAGTGGCAGGCTGCGCGGTGGCCCGGCTCCTTTTCGTCCAGTTCGGGACGCACCTCGCTGCAGACCTTCTCCGCATAGGGACAGCGGGTGTGGAAGGGGCAGCCGGGAGGAGGTGACAGGGGGGAGGGGAGCTCACCCCGCGCGATCACCCGGCGCCTTCTCTTCTCCGGGTCGATGCTGGGGATGGCGCTCAAAAGCGCCTCCGTGTAGGGGTGCAGCGGCCTGGAGAGGACGTCGTCCCGGCTGCCGCTCTCTACGATCCTTCCCAGGTACATGATGGCTATCCTGTCGCTCAGGTGCCTGAGGACCGAGAGGTCGTGGGTGATGAAGAGGAAGGAGAGGCCGAGCTCCCGCTTCACCTCCTGCAGCAGGTTGATGATCTGGGCCTGGATCGAGAGGTCCAGCGCCGAGACCGGCTCGTCGGCGATGATCAGCTTCGGCGAGACCGCCAATGCGCGGGCGATGCCGATCCGCTGCCTCTGGCCGCCGGAGAATTCGTGGGGGAAGCGGGAGAGCTGGTCACCGGAGAGTCCGACACGCTCCAGCAGTTCTTCCACCCGCTCGCGCCTTTGACCCGAGGTCCCGATGCGGTGGATGGCCAGCGGCTCGGCGATGATCTCCGAGACCCGCATCCTCGGGTTGAGCGACGAGAAGGGATCCTGGAAGATCATCTGCACGTCCTTCCTGAAGACCGCCATTTCGTCCCTGGTCATGTGGGCCAGGTCTTTCCCCTGGTATCGGATCACTCCCTGTGTCGGCGGGGTCAGGGCGGTCAAAAGGCGCGCCAGGGTGGACTTCCCGCAACCGGACTCCCCGGCAATCCCCAGCGTCTCGCCGGCCCTGATCTCCAGCTCGACACCGGCCACAGCGGTCAGCACCTGTTTCTCGCCGAAGGCCCCGCCCCTGACGTGGAACTGTTTGTAAAGGCTTTCCGTGGTGATAAGAGCTGTCATTTCAGGCCTTCAGGCAGCGGACGGTATGCCCGGCGCCTGCCTCCCTCATCTCTGTTGCCGTCTCCATGCAGCTTTCGTCGCCCACCGGGCAGCGCGCCCTGAAGGCGCAACCGGCCAGGGCACCCTTCAGGTCCGGTACCGTGCCGGCGATGGTGGCCAGGGGCTCGCCCGGTTCGGCGAACTCCGGGAGCGAGGCCAGAAGGCCCCGGGTGTAGGGGTGGAGCGGATTTTCGAAAAGCTCGTCGGTGGGGGCCATCTCGACTATCTCGCCGGCATACATGATGGCGGTCCGGTGGGCGCGCTCCGCCACGATGCCGAGGTTGTGGGTGATCAGGATGAGACCCATCCGGTTCTCGGTCTTGAGCCGGTCCAGAAGCTCCAGGATCTGGGCCTGGATGGTGACATCGAGGGCGGTGGTCGGTTCGTCGGCGATGACCAGCTCCGGGCGGCAGGCGAGGGCCATGGCGATCATGACGCGTTGCCGCATCCCGCCGCTCAGTTGGTGCGGATAATCCCTGATCCTCTCCCTCGGCGCCGGGATCCCAACCTCGCCCAGGATCGCTATCGTCTCCCGTTCAGCCTCCTCCTTGCCGAGGCCGCGGTGGATCCTCAACCCTTCGGCGATCTGGCTGCCGATGGTGAAGACCGGGTTCAGGGAGGTCATGGGGTCCTGGAAGACCATGGCGATCCTGTTTCCCCTGATCTCCCGCATCTCCTCGGGGCCGAGCTTCAGCAGTTCGGTCCCCTTGAAGCGGATCGAGCCGGAGACGATTTTCCCCGGCGGCGGTACCAGCCCCATGATGGAGGCGGCCGTGATGCTCTTACCGCACCCCGACTCCCCGACCAGCGCCAGGGTCTCACCCGGCTCAAGGTCAAGATCGACGCCGCGGACCGCTTTCAGGGTACGGGGGCCGAGGCGGAACTCGGTGCAAAGTCCTCTGACTTCCAGCAGTGGGGACAAGGTCGACTCCTGTCAAGCGGAAAAAGCTGACACACGGGCTAGCGCATGTCAGCTGGAGAATGTTGTCCGTGGCGGGACAGCGCCGGCCCTCCGTTGCCAGGGAGAGGCACGATCAGGCGCGAACCTAGTTTATAGCATCATTTGGATCACTGGGCAACGTAGGAGTGGAAGCCGCCGGCCGGGGAGCCTCCCTGCAACGGTTCGGGCAGCTCGCATTGCAGCCGCTGCGGCAGGAAGTTGGGGGTCTTCAGGAGTTCGATGAAGATCGGCACCAGCGCAGGGTCGAACTGGGTCCCGGCGTTGTCCACCAGTTCCTTGATGGCGACGTCGAGCTCGAGGGCCTTGCGGTAGGGCCGGTCGGAAGTCATGGCGTCGAAGGAGTCGGCGATGGCCAGTATCCTGGACTCCAGCAGGAGCTGCTCGGCCGACAGGTGGTTCGGGTAGCCGAGCCCGTCGAATCGTTCGTGGTGCTGGCCGATGCAAAGGCGCACGTCATGGAGGAATTCGATCGGCTCCAGGATCCTCATGCCGATGGTCGGGTGCTGCTGCAACTCTGCCACGTCGGCCTCGGTGAGGCGCGCCTCCTTGTGAAGGAGCGAGAGGTCGATCCCTATCTTGCCGATGTCGTGGAGTATGGCGGCCCTCTCGATCACCTTCAGCCTGTCCTGCGGCAGTTCCAACTTCCTCGCCAGCGCCAGGGAAAAGCGGGTTACCCGCTCGGAGTGGCCGCGGGTGTAGCTGTCGCTCGCCTCGATGGCCGAGACCAGGGCCTGGATGGTGTTGAGGTAGGTCTTCTGCTGCTCGTCGTAGAGCATGGCGTTCTTGATGGCGATGCTTGCCTGCGCCGCGATGGTGCTCAGGAGCTCGAGCTCCTCGTGGTGATAGGTGGTGTTGTTGAGCTTGTTGACCACGGTGATGGTGCCGATGATCTCGTCCTTCACCATGAGCGGCGCGCAGATCAGGCTCTTCCTCTCGTAACCGAGGGAGCTGAAGCGGTCGAACTGCGGGGCGTCATCGATGTCCGCGATCAGAAGCGGCTTGCGGTTGCTGATGACCCACGAGGAGACGCTGGACGGCTTCATCGGGATGTACACCCTTTGCCGCGGCGCGTCGTATCCAACGAGGTTCATGACCCTGAGCTTCTCACTCTCCTGGTCATAGAGGATGATGTAGGAGATCTCGGCCTGCAGGGTGTCCATGGTGGTCTTGACCACCAGCTGGTAAAGGCTCTCGACCTCGATGGTCGAGTTGATGGCCAGGCCCAGCCGGTAAAGGGTGGAGAGCTTGGCCACCGCCTTCTCGAGATTGGTGTTCTTGTCCTCGAGTTCCCCCGCGAGGTCTGCGATCTTGTAGTTGGCCTCCTCGATCTCCTCGATGCGCTCCTCGAGGGTGATGTTCAGGTTCTCGATCTCGCGGATCTGCTCCTCCAGCCTGCCGTTCATGATGTGCGTCTCGCGATGGAAGGTCAGCTTCTCCTGGGCACGGGCCAGTTCCCTCTCGTGGGAGACGGTCCGCTCCAGCAGGGTCTTGAGCCTTACCACCATCTTGTTGAAGCTTTCCGCGAGGGTCTGCATCTCCATGCTGCTGGTGATCTTGATGCTGTGGTCGAAGTCTCCCTGTTCGACCTGCTCCATGTAGGCCATCAGCCTGCGGATCGGCCGGTCGACGTAGAGGAAGAGGAAGATGAAGATGGTGCCGAAGGTGAGAAAGACCAGGATCACGCTGGAGATGACAGCGGTGTCCCGCTCCTTGGCGATGAAGCTGTTCATGTACTCCAGGGAGATCCTGATCTCCAGGAGACCGAGAGTCACTTGGGAGGGGGAGTGGCACTTGTAGCACTGGGGTGCGTTGAAGATCCGGGCGTAGGAGACGAACAGACCTTTGTCCGGAACCATGCTGAGGTTCCTGGCCGGCAGTCCATGCTGCGCCGCCTCGGTTATCTTGGTCCCTATCTCTTCGCGATTGGCTGAATTGAGTATCTTTCCGGTGGCTGGGTCGAGAATCCGGATGGACTTTACGAACTGGCGGGACTTGATTTTGGCGAAGATGCTGCCGACCTCATCGGAGTGTCCTGACAGCATCGCGTTGCCGATACTACTTTTGATTGTTTCGATAAGCACAGAGGTGTTGCGGTTCGCTATTTCGTGCAACATCTCTTTCTGCTGGAGAAAGTTGATATAGGCAACGGATGAAATGACTAAGACCAGGATGAGGGTAACTAGGCCAAGGATCTTAATTTTTAGTGAATTGATCATAACCATCCGTGTGGCTGAGTGTCTGCGTCTTATGGCGCAGGTGGCATCAGCGATATAGCGTAATTTGGCACAGCTGGCAACACTTTATTTCCGGGGACCGTCCCTGGCCGTGTCGCCGAATGCCCAATCGAACCAAGAACTTGAAGAATCGTCGCCTCCCGGTCCGAAGCGTGGTGCCGGGGTCGCGGCCAACTTTCTAATGAGAAGCAAAGCAAATCGCTTGCCAAAGAGGGGGGGATTTTGCTTCGTTAGAACGATAAAATTATTGACTTTGCAGGGTGTTCCGTGGTTTATATCTAAGGCTTTGACGGACCCCCAACCTGCGACTGATACGGATTAAATGAGCTGGTTTAGGACATTAATTATTTTGGCGATTTGCCTCGCCGCCGGGGGGAGCTCCGCCGCCTTGAGGCCGGAGACCATCCGGGTCGCCCTGGTGAAGGGTGCCGAAACCCTGCGAATTGACGGTACCGGCATCCTGCTGACGGACGGACGCGGGGAGCCGCTGCGGCTCGAGATGCCGCTCGAGGTGAGACGCGGCAGGGACGGGATGACGGTGAACGGCAGGAGCATTCCCGGCCTCATCGCCTCGGCTCCGGTGCGGGTCACCGTCAATGGCAAGGGGTATCGCGGACTCCTCGAGGTGACCGCTGCCGAGCGCGGTCTGCTGGTGGTGAACGAACTGCCGCTGGAAGAGTACCTGGTGGGGCTGATCAACTGCGAGATATCCTCCGCCTGGCCCATCGAGGCGATCAAGGCGCAGGCTGTCATCGCCCGCTCTTATGCCGTCTACCAGAAAAACGCCCGCCGCGGCGCGCCTTATCAGCTGGAATCGAGCGTCATGGACCAGGTCTACGAGGGGTGCGACGTGGAAGACAGCAGGGCCGCCCGCGGGGTGCAGGAGACCGCCGGCGAGGTCGTGGTTTACGACGACAAGGTCATTCAGGCCTTCTACCATTCCAACTGTGCCGGCCACACCGAGTCTTCCAAGACCGTCTGGGGCCTGTCCATCCCTTACCTGCGCGGAGTCCCGTGCCGTTACTGCCAGGAGGCCAACCCGATCCGCTGGGAGCAGAACATCCCCCTGAGGAAGGTGGAGGCCGCTCTGCGTGCCGCGGGTTACCACGTCTCGGGAGTGAGGGAGCTCCGGGTGGCGGGGCGCAACGACAGCGGGCGGGTGCAGGACGTGGTGGTGACCGGAGCCAAGGGGAGGGTATCGGTCCCCGGGGTGGCCTTCAGGAAGGCCGTCGGCTACGGCGTGGTCAAGAGCACGAACTTCGAGATCAGGGTTTCCGGTGACGACTGCCAGATCAACGGCTCCGGCAGCGGTCACGGCGTCGGCCTCTGTCAGTGGGGCGCCAAGGAGCGGGCCGCCGACGGTTTCGATTACCGCGAGATCCTCTCTTACTATTATCCGGGCGTAAAGCTTGCCAAGGGGTACGGTCGGTAGCATGCGCCTTTCAGATTTTGATTACCATCTCCCCGCCGAACTGATCGCGCAGCATCCGGCCGAGCGCAGAGACGCCTCCCGCGTCATGACCCTCGACAGGGAGAGTGGCGCCATCGGCGAATCGACCGTTGCCGGCATGGCCTCTCTCTTTCGTCCCGGAGACCTGCTGGTGCTGAACGACACCAGGGTTATTCCGGCTCGCCTCTTGGGGAAGAAGGAGACGGGCGGCTCGGTGGAGATCTTCCTGGTGCGGAGGCTTCCGGGTGAGGGAGAGATCTGGAGCTGCCTGATGAAGGCCTCTAAATCGCCCGCTGCCGGCTGCCGCGTGTTGCTCTCCGGCGGCGTCGTCGCCACCGTGATCGAAAAGGAAGACCGGGAGTGGAAGGTTTCCTTCTCCGGGGCCGAGGACTTCATGGCCTGGCTGGAAGAGAGCGGAAGCATGCCGCTCCCGCCGTATATCAAGAGGGCTCCTGAGGGGGAAGACCGGGAGAGGTACCAGACGGTATTCGCCCGGGAGAAGGGGGCCGTGGCTGCGCCGACCGCGGGCCTTCATTTCACCGAGGCTCTCCTGGAGGAGATCCGCGGGCGCGGAGTCGAGATAGCGCCGCTCACCCTGCATGTGGGTCTGGGCACCTTCATGCCGGTGCGCGTTGAGGAACTTTCCGGCCACACCATGCACCGCGAGTTCTACCGCATCCCGCAAGCGACCGCCGAGGCCATCCGCCGGACCCGGGAGAGGGGGGGGCGCGTGATAGCTCTGGGAACAACCTCCCTGCGGGCACTCGAGCATGCCGCCGAGTCGGGCGAGCTTCAGCCGGGGGAGCGGGAGGCGGACATTTTCATACTGCCGGGATACAAGTTTCGGGTGGTTGATTCCTTAATAACGAATTTTCATCTCCCCAAATCAACCCTGTTTATGTTAGTGTGCGCACTTGCCGGTAAGGAACTGATGCTGGAAGCGTATGGAGAGGCGGTAAAGCGGGGCTTCCGCTTCTTCAGCTACGGCGACGCGATGTTCATAAGCTAGTACGCTTCACTCATTGCCTCTCCCCCTCCCTTGACGGGAGGGGGCTGGGGGGTGGGTGAAGCTGCCGGTTGCGACAATGGTGACACTCTCCCCCACCCCCTGACCCCCTCCCGCAAGGGGAGGGGGGACGTAAGGTAGGGGATCAAATAAAGAAATAGGAAGTTTTTTTGCCAGCACTAAAGTTTGACCTCATAAAGAAGGACCCGGGCTCTGCTGCCCGTTTAGGCTCTCTGACAACCACGCACGGCACGATTGATACCCCGATTTTCATGCCCGTCGGCACGCAGGCGACGGTGAAGGCGATGACCCCCGAGGAACTGGTCGAGGTAGGATCGCAGATCATTCTCGCCAACACCTATCATCTTTACCTGCGCCCCGGTCACGATCTGGTCGGACGGCTGGGCGGGCTGCACCGCTTCATGCACTGGGACCGCCCGATCCTCACCGATAGCGGCGGCTTCCAGGTCTTCTCTCTCGGAGAACTGCGCAAGATCTCCGAAGAGGGGGTGAAATTCCGCTCCCATATCGACGGCTCCAGCCACTTCATCTCGCCCGAGATTTCCATCGCCATCCAGGAGGCATTAGGCTCCGACATCGCCATGGTCTTCGACGAATGTCCCCCCTATCCGGCGGAATACTCTTACGTGAAAAAGTCGCTGGAGCTGACCACCCGCTGGGCCAGGCGCTGCAAGGATGCCCACACGCGTCCCGACCAGGCGCTCTTCGGCATCGTGCAGGGGGGGATGCACCCGGAACTGCGGCGCGAGAGCGCCCTGCAGTTGACCGATATCGGCTTCGACGGCTATGCCCTCGGCGGGCTGTCGGTGGGAGAGGAAAAGGAGCTGATGCACGAGATGATGCAGCACTGCTCCGACATCCTGCCCGAGGGAAGGCCCCGCTACATCATGGGGATCGGCGCCCCGGAGGATCTCATCGAGGGTATCAACGCCGGCTTCGACATGTTCGACTGCGTGATGCCGACGCGCAACGCCAGAAACGGCGCGCTCTTCACCGCCACCGGCAGGATAAACATCAAGGCCGCGATCTACGCCGAAGACGAGGGGCCGATCGATCCCGAGTGCAGCTGCTACGTCTGCAGGAATTACAGCCGCGCCTACCTGAGGCACCTGTACCGCAGCCAGGAAATTCTGGCCTCGCGGCTGAACACCTGGCACAACCTGCACTATTACCTGAACCTCATGGCCCAGGCCAGGGCGGCCATTGCCGCAGGCAGGTTCTCCGACTTCCGGCGCGAGTTCTACGCCAAGAGATCGGCGGCGCCGCTTTTCTAATTGTCGCCTGGAGGCTCGTCTCCACCGGCGACGAAAGAGCCCTACGTCCCCCCCTTTGACGAAGGGGGGGACAGGGGGGATTCGCCTTTGATCTTGGCAGCATGGAGAGCTTCAACGCATAGTTGCACGCAGCAATTGATCATAAGGACCTGCAGTAGAATGGAATATCTAACCGAGGAGGTAGCAAAATGTTAGGTTTGGCGTTTGCAATGGGGTCGCCGACTGGCGGAGCAGCCGCAGGCGGATCCGGCGGCATGCTGGCCCAGTTTCAGGGAATGATCCCGCTGGTACTGATGTTCGCCATCTTTTACTTCCTGCTCATCAGACCGCAGCAGAAGAAGGCTAAGGAGCACAGGGCGCTTCTGGAGGCGCTCAAGAAGGGCGATTTGGTGGTGACCGCCGGCGGCATGCACGGCAAGGTGACCGCTCTTGACGATCAGGTGGTGACCCTGGAGATCGCTCCCGGCGTCAACGTGAAGATCAACAAGGGCTTCATCGCAACGGTCAAGAAAGACTAGCTTTTCAAATCCCCGAAAGGAGCTTTTCCATGACGAAGGGTTATACCTGGCGCATCTCCCTCATTGTTATCTTTATCGTCGCCTCGTGCATCTATCTTGTGCCGACGCTGGTGTCGCCGCTTCCCAACTGGTGGAGCGGTCTCCTCCCCAAGGACAAGATCCATCTCGGTCTTGACCTGCAGGGCGGAACTCATCTTGTTATGGAGGTAGAGACCCAGAAGGCGGTCGAAGGTTCCCTGGACCTGATTGCCACCGACCTGGAGGATTCCCTTAACTCCCAGAACCTGCGTTTCAAGAGGGTGGCCAAGGTGGGCGGCGACAAGGTGCAGCTGACCCTGTACGACCGCAACTCGGCCGATGCAGTGCAGAAGGTGGTCAAGAAGAAGTACCCCGACCTCGAGATCCTGCCCGTCTTCGATGAGGGCGGTTTCGTCAACATGCAGCTGCGTATCAACGAGAAGGAAGCGCAGGTAAGGAAGGACAGGGCAGTGGCGCAGGCCCTCGAGACCATCAGGAACAGGATTGACCAGTTCGGCGTCTCCGAGCCGGTGATCCAGCGCGAGGGCATCAACCACATCGTGGTGCAGCTCCCGGGGATCAAGGATCCGAAGCGCGCCATCGAGCTGATCGGCAAGACCGCACGGCTCGAGTTCAAGCTGGTCGACGAGAATGTGAACGCCGCCACGGCTACCGCCTCGACCCTCCCCGAGGACGACGAGCTCCTCTACGAGAAGCGTACCGATCCCACCACCGGGGCAGTCTCCGAGACCCCGCTGGTCGTGAAGAAGAAGGCGATGATCACCGGCGACCTCCTCACCGACGCCCAGATCAGGATTGACTCCCAGTACAACCAGCCCTACGTCGCCATCGAGTTCAACTCGACCGGCGCAAGGCTCTTCGACCAGGTGACCGCCGCCAATGTCGGCAAGCGCTTCGCCATCGTCCTTGACAACAACATCTACTCCGCCCCGGTCATCCGCGAAAGGATCTCCGGCGGCAGCGCCCAGATCTCCGGCTCCTTCACCGAGAAGGAGGCTGCCGACCTCGCCATCGTGCTGCGCGCCGGTTCGCTCCCCGCTCCGGTCAAGATCCTGCAGAACGTCACCGTCGGTCCTTCCCTTGGTCAGGATTCGATCCGCAAGGGCCTGTTCGCCGGCGTGATCGGCGTGGCGCTGGTCATCATCTTCATGGCCATCTACTACAAGCTGGCAGGCATGGTGGCCAACCTCGGTATGGTGCTGAACATCCTCTACCTGATGGGCGCACTCTCCGCCCTGGGCGCCACCCTGACCCTGCCCGGCATCGCCGCTATCGTCCTCCTGGTCGGTATGTCGGTTGACTCCAACGTCCTCATCTTCGAGAGGATCAGGGAGGAGTTGAGGCTAGGGAAGACGCCACATGCCGCCCTCGATTCGGGATATGACAAGGCGTTCCTGACCATCATGGACTCGCACGTTACCACGCTGATCACGGCCGCGGTGCTCTTCCAGTTCGGCACCGGGCCTGTCAAAGGTTTCGCCGTCTCCCTGAGCCTTGGTATCATCATCAACCTCTTCACCTCGCTCCTGGCTACCAAGGTGATCTTCGACCTCTTCCTGGACCGTGTCCGGGTGAAGAGACTCAGCATATAAGGGGGGGACAATGGAACTGATAGGAAAAACCAATATCGACTTCATCGGGATGCGCAAGATCTCCTTCGTCATCTCGGGGATCATCGCCATCATCGGGCTCATAGGCATCATCTCCATCGCCCGCGGCACCGCCAACATGGGCATCGACTTCTCCGGCGGCACCTCGATGCAGCTCAAGTTCACCCAGCCGGTCTCCACCCAGCAGGCGCGCGAAGCGCTGGCCAGGGAAGGTGTCAAGGAGGTTGACCTGCAGGAGATCAAGGACGGCAACAAGCTCCTGATCAAGATGCGCAAAAGCAACGTCACCACCGGCAAGGTTGCCGACACCGTGGAGGCTGCCCTCAAGAAGGAGTTCGCGGCCAACCCCTTCGTGGTGGAAAGCTCCACCGAGATCGGCCCCTCCATCGGGGAGAAGCTCAAAAGTGATACCCTGGTTGCCGTCGCCATCTCCATGCTGGGCATCATCCTCTACATCGCCTGGCGTTTCGACTACAAGTTCGGCGTGGGAGCCGTCGTCGCGACGATGCACGACGTGCTGGCCATCTTCGCGGTCTTCTTCGTGCTCAACAAGGAGGTCAACCTCCTGCTGATCACCGCGGTGCTGACCATCGCCGGTTACTCCCTGACCGATACCGTCGTCGTCTTCGACAGGATCAGGGAGAACATGCACAAGAGCCTGAAGGACCCGCTCCCGACCGTATTCAACCGGAGCATCAACGAAGTCCTCAGCCGTACCATCATCACCTCCTTCACCACCTTCATGGCGTCCTGCTCCCTCTTCGCCTTCGGTGGCGAGGTGATCCACGACTTCGCCTTCGCGCTGCTGATCGGGGTTCTGGTCGGCACCTATTCTTCCATTTTCGTTGCCAGCCCGATCGTGGCGCTTTGGGAAAAAACCCCGGTCGAGTCCAAGGCTTAAGGAGGCTGTCGTGAACAAGGAGAACGTTCTTACCATCGTGGTTGCAGTGATCGTGGGTCTCCTGGGCGGCTTCCTGATCTTTAACATCGCCGGCAAAAAAGAGCAGCTTCCCGCCAACGTCTCTGTCCCGCAGGGAGCCGGGTCCCCGACTGACTACCAGCGGCGGATTGAGCAGGCGGAGAAGATCGTGGCGAAGGACCCGAAGAACGCCCAGGTCTGGAACCAGCTGGCCAACGACTACTTCGACACCGATCAGGCACAGAAGGCGGTCAACGCCTACACCAAGGTGCTCGAACTGGAGCCCAACAACGTCAACGCCCTAACCGACCAGGGGATCATGTACCGCAGGATCGGCTGGTATGACAAGGCGATCGCCAACTTCGAGAAGGCCCAGCAGATCGATCCCAAGCACCTGCAGAGCCTTTACAACCTGGGCGTGGTGTACATGGCCGACCTGAAGCAGCCCGAGAAGGCCAAGGAGATCTGGACCAAGTACCTGCAGTTCGACTCCACCAGCCCGACCGCGCAGCAGATCAAGGCCGATCTCGCGTCCATGCCCGAGAATATGGGCAAGAAGTGAGCAGTAGCAGCTTCAAGGAAAAACCCGCTCCGGCGGGTTTTTTTTTGACCTGTTTCCTCTCCGCTCCCCTCTCCCGGAGGGAACGGGGAGCGCTGAGATATGAGCATCATGCCCCTGCCAGCGTCCCCCCCTTGTCAAAGGGTGGACAGGGGGGATTTGCAGTCAGGATCGAGAAAGCCTTAAATAGTGAAGTCGCGGAAGTTCACGGCACTTTTCTTCTTAAAACCAGTCCAAGCCATGCTATTATTCTAAGCTAATTGCCAAGGGCAGGGGTGCCAAGCCCCTGTAGTGACATGGAGCATTGATGCAACCTGTGACAGAAAGAACATGGCGCCAGCGCGAGGCGGATCCGGCCGTGGTGGAGAGCCTCGCCAGGGCGGGAATCTCCAGGCTCCTGGCCCGGCTCCTTGCCAACCGCGGCGTCGGCGATTCCGACGCCGCCTCGACCTTTCTGAACCCTACGCTTGCCACCCTGCACGACCCCATGCTCCTGGCAGGAATGGAGAAAGGCGTCGACAGGCTCTGTCTCGCCCTTTCCCGCGGCGAGAGGGTCTGCGTTCATGGCGACTACGACGTCGACGGCGTCAGTTCGGTCGCCGTTCTCCTGACCTTTTTCCGCACCATCGGTCTCGACTGCTTCTCCTTCATCCCCAAGCGGCTGACCGAGGGGTACGGGCTTTCCGGGCACGGCATCCGCGCCGCTGTCGAAGGGGGAGCCAGCGTCCTCGTGACCGTCGACTGCGGCATCACCTCCGTTGAGGAAGCGGTCATCTGCCGTGAAGCCGGGATAGACCTGATCATCACCGACCACCATGCTCCGCCCGAGGTGCTCCCCGACGCATACGCCATCATCAACCCGTTGCAGCCGGGGTGCTCGTTCCCGTTCAAATCGCTCGCCGGAGTCGGGGTCGCCTTCCACCTGGTCATCGCCATGCGGGCGAGGCTGCGCGCCCAGGGGCATTTCCGGGGCAACGAGCCCGATGTCAGGGAGTACCTCGACCTGGTGGCATTGGGTACCATCGCCGACGTCGTCCCGCTCTTTGGCGCCAACCGTGCCCTGGTCAGCTATGGTCTGAAGCAACTGACCGGCGGACAGCGGTTAGGTGTCCAGGCTCTGAAGGAGGTGGCGGGGGTATCGGGAGAGGTCGGCTGCGGCGCGGTCGGCTTCCGGCTCGCTCCCCGCATCAACGCGGCGGGACGGCTCGAGGATGCCGCGGTCGGGCTGGAACTCCTCCTCACCTCGGACCCCGCAAAGGCCAAGGCCATCGCCACTCAGCTCGACGAGAGCAATGCCGAGAGGCAGGCCATCGAGCGCTCGACCCTGGAAGAGGCCCGTGCCATGCTCCAGGATGGCGCCTGCCGGGGACGAAAAAGCATCGTCCTGGGGTCGAAGCTCTGGCACCCCGGCGTGGTCGGCATTGTCGCCTCCAGGATTGCCGAACTCTTTCACCGGCCGGTGATCCTCTTCGCCTTCGAGGACGGCACCGGGAGGGGGTCTGGGCGCAGCATTCCCCGCTTCCACCTTCTGGACGCCATCAGAAGCTGCGGCGGGCATCTCCTTCGCTACGGCGGGCACAGCCATGCCGCCGGCCTGTCCATCGCCGAGGAGGAACTGGAACGCTTCGCCCTCAGTTTCGACGAGGCTGCCGCCGGCGCGCTCGATGCAGACGCCCTGGTGCCGCTCCTTCCCTACGACGCCGAGCTGAAAGCCTCCGACATCACGGAATCTCTTCCCCTCGAACTCGAGCGGCTAAAGCCTTTCGGCATGGGCAACCCCGAGCCGGTCTTTCTGCTGAGAGGGGCCGAGATCCGCGATTACCGCGTGCTCAAGGGCGGGCACGTGAAGCTTAAGGTCACGAGCTACGGGCGGAGCTTCGACGCCATCGGCTTCGGCCTCGCCGAAAAAGAGGTGAGCGGTCCAAGGATTGACCTCCTCTTCTCGCCCTCGATCAATGTCTGGAACGGCAAGAGTTCGCTGCAAATGGTCGTCAAGGACCTGCGGCCGGAGGAAGTCCAGTGCTGAGGGGAGAGCGTTTCAACAGGGCCGACCGGGTCATCAGGGTGGGATTCTGGATAAATTTCCTGCTCATGGGGGTGAAGCTCGCAGCCGGCTACTACGGCCATTCCGAAGCCGTCTTCGCCGACGGTCTGGAGAGCGCCTGCGACTTCGTGGCCATCGGCATGACCTTCGTGGCGCTCAGGGTAGGACGCAAGCCCTACGACGCGGATCATCCCTACGGTCACGGGAAGGTGGAAAGCCTTTCTGCCATTTTCGTCTCCATCGTCATCGGCGGGACCGGTGCCTGGATCCTCTATTCCGCCATCGCCACCATCGTAGCGGGGGAGTATCAAGCGCCGGCCTTCATGGCCGTCGCCGCTGCCGCCGTGACCATAGTAATCAAAGAGAGCCTTTACCGTTACTCGATCAAGGTAGGCGGGGCACTCAGGAGCCCGGCGGTACTCGCCATCGCCAAGGATCATCGAAAGGATGCCATCACCTCCATCGCCACGTTGATCGGCGTGGGCGGCGCATACCTGGGCGTACCGATGATGGACCCGATAGCCGCGGGATTGACCTCCCTCTTCATTTTCCGGATCGGCTACCAGACCTTCCGCACCTCCGCCCACGAGCTCATGGACGGCCTCCCCGAAAAGGAGATGATCTCAGCCATAGCCGAGCTTGCCAATAGTGTCGAGGGGGTCGACGGTGTTCACGAGATCCGTGCTAGGCACTCCGGCCAGTTCGTGATAGTCGACCTCAAGCTCGACATGCACTCGGAGATGACCGTCAGGCGGTCCCACGAGATCGCCACCGAGGTGAAGCGGCTCATCTTCGACAGCTTCCCGTACGTGGGCGACGTCATGATCCACATCAACCCCTCCGACGAGCCCCACGAGGACATGATCAGGCTTTAGCTTTACACATCAAATATAGCCACCTGCCCACTCCATTCACGCCGGCCTCTCTTCGTACCGCCTCGACCTGCATCTTCTCCTGATTAAACATTCACTTCACATGCCGGAAGTCTCTCTCCAGCCGGGCCTATGTCAGGCGGCCTTCCAGCTTTTGTGTCAACGATTCCTAGGTGTCTGAATCAGGTGGTGTCTCTGTGACGGGGCTGGCCTTGGAGGGCCTGCTTTCAATGAAATTTCTTTTGCATACGGCATAACTTTTCTTGACAGAGGCTTCGGTAAGGTAGTATTAAGTTCAGTCGAACTTTAACTAGTTAAATGCCATCAAGGAGGAGAGATGAAGAAAAGTGTAAGTACGGCGATGGCTATGTCCACTCGCCTGACGCTGTTAGTGGTGGCGATTGTATTTGTCGCTTCCACTGCCTTCGCGGCCAAGCTCGCGACTGTGGATATCCCGGTGCAGGCCGATCAGTACGCTGCCGCCCCGACCCCGCTGACTCCGACCCAGTGCGCACAGTGCCACACCGGCCAGTTCGGCGCCCTCAAGGATGCAGGCGGCAAGCACCGCTTCGACTGCCAGCAGTGCCACAAGGTGATCCACGCCTACAACCCGAACAAGGCCAACTACGCCGAGATCATGCCGAAGTGCTCCTCCTGCCACACGGAGATCCACGGCCCGGCTAACAAGGACTGCGCTTCCTGCCATGCCAACCCGCACACCCCGCGCAAGGTTGCCATGACCCCGAGGCTGACCAGTTCCTGCGCTACCTGCCACCCGGCTCCGAAGGCCGACCTGGTACAGTTCCCGAGCAAGCACTCCCTGCTCGGCTGCGAGCGTTGCCACACCTCCCACGGCTTCAAGCCTTCCTGCGCCAAGTGCCACAAGCCGCACTACCAGGGCCAGGGCTATGAAACCTGCACCAAGTGCCATTCCGTCCACAAGCCTAAGCAGGTCACCTACGGCGCCAAGGAGCCCGCTGCTACCTGCGGTTCCTGCCACGCCAAGATCTACGCTAAATGGAAGGCAACTCCGAGCCGTCACAAGAACGTGAACTGCGCCCAGTGCCACCACGACAAGCACGGCTACATCCCGCAGTGCACCGAGTGCCACAAGGCTCCGCACCCGGCAGGCATCCTCCAGAGATTCCCGAAATGCCTCAGCTGCCACATGGATGTTCATGACCTGCCGAGCATGAAGTAAGGCAGTTCAGCATCAGCTAAAAAGCCCCGGGAGGATTTCCTCCCGGGGCTTTTTTTATGGCCTCGCCCTCAGCCAGGTTAATGGCATCTTCCCCCACCCCCCGCCCCCCTCCCTCCGGGGGAGGTGGTGGTCCGCATCCTGTCCGGGATGGAGCGGGGAGGGATGATGTTCCCGTAGCGAAGGGGGGGAAAGCGTGTAAAATTACCGGGTGTCGCAGACCGATAGGTTCAGCCGCTGCCGTTTCGCCGGGGGAGACGATGATATACCGCACTCTTGGTCGCACCAACGAGAAGGTTTCCGCCATCGGGGTAGGGGGCTGGCACCTTGGGCTCGAGAAGGTCTCGGAAGAGCTGGCCGTCCGCATCGTGCGCTCCGCCATCGAGCGGGGCATTACCTTCATGGACAACTGCTGGGACTATAACGACGGGGCCAGCGAGATCCGCATGGGGAAGGCCCTTAGGGACGGCTACCGCGACAAGGTCTTCCTGATGACCAAGATCGACGGGAGGTCCAAAAAGGAGGCGACCCGGCAGCTCGATGAATCGCTGCGCAGGCTGCAGGTCGAGATGATCGACCTGGTCCAGCATCACGAAATCCTGCGTTTCGAGGACCCTCACCGCGTGTTCGATGCTGACGGGGCCAATGCCGCTCTCCTCGAGGCGAAAAGGGCAGGGAAGATCCGCTACATCGGCTTCACGGGCCACAAGGATCCCGAGATCCACCTGCACATGCTGCGCGTCGCCGCCGATTACGGCTTCACCTTCGACACGGTGCAGATGCCGCTGAACATCATGGACGCCCACTACCGGAGTTTCCAGCGGCTGGTGCTGCCGGAACTGGTCAGCCATAAGATCGGTGTGCTGGGGATGAAGTGCATGGCCAATGGCATCCTCCTGCAATCGGGGGAGGTTACCCCTGTGGAGTGCCTGCACTTCGCCCTGAATCTCCCCACCTCTGTGGTCATAACCGGCATCGACAGCATGGAGATACTGGATCAGGCTTGTCTAGCCGTTGAATCCTTCCGGCCGCTCTCGGAGGAGGAGGTCGCAGCGCTATTGGAAAAAACAGCCGCTGCCGGGAAGGCAGGGAAATTCGAGCCTTTCAAGACCTCCTCAATATTCGACGGCACGGCGCTCAATCCCGGATGGCTCGGGGAGGAGCCTGAGCGGCTGCGGCAACTGCTCTCCTGAAACGTTCGCTGTTCCCGCTGGAGAAAAAGATGAAGAGAGTGCTTCAGCTGCTTGCCCCGCTGGTCTTGCTGGCAGCAGCGGCTTCCGCTGATGCCGCCGATGGGCGGGCCTATCTCGAGGGGCAGGTCGGTCTCTTCCGGCCGATCAAGAGTTCCGTCACCGGGGATTTCACCGCTCAAAGTGACACGGTTACCTACGATCCTGGGATCATGCTGCTCGCTGCGGGTGGGTACGAGTTCGGTAACGGACTTCGGGGCGAAGGCGAGATCAATTACCGGCATGTCACCATGGACAAGCTCACCGCCGGTGAAAGCCGCTTCCCGGTTGATGGCGATGTAGCGACCTATGGGTTCATGACCAACCTGTACTACGATTTCAGGACCCGTACCGTCGTCACCCCCTATGTCGGGGGCGGAGTTGGTTTGGTGGTGGCGCATGCCAGCAGGGCCACCTCCAACGGAACCGTCCTCTGGACATCGGACCGGGACGTGGCGGTCGCTTACCAGGGGATAGGCGGCTTCGCCCTGCGCATCTCTGACAGTACATCCCTCAATTTCTCCTATCATCACTACGCCACTCCCAGGCTTCACTTTAAAACGCTCTCCGCCGAGTTTCGTGGCCCCAACCTCTCTCTCGGGATTCGCCACTTTTTCTGAAAGTCCTCCTCAGTGCCCCCTCTCATTCTGTCTTGGAATGTTCTTACCACATACCGATACAATCCCCCCTCTAAACGGTGACCTGCATCACATAACTTTTGTTGTTACTACTGTATCTTAGCCAAGGTTGATTGAAGGGTTGCAGTAACAGTTACAGTTAGATCATTTTCTTGCTCTAACGCAGATGACGCACTTTCGCTCCAGTTCCATTCGCCGTCGTTCCCCCCTCTAAAGAAAGGTACCTCGTGCGCATAATCATCACCGTTCTCATGCTGTGCCCGTTACTTGTTCCGTCGCTTGGTTTGGCGACCGAACAAGCGTCGTCGCCCGTCCACTCCTCGAACATCGACCTTCTTCTGGACAGGGCCATCGCCCAGAATCTCATCGCCGGTGGAGTAGTGGTGGTGGGAAATCACGAGGGGATCATCGCCTCGGCATCCCGCGGGAAACTCAATGGAACCGCAGGTTCGTCTGACCTTAACGAGCACACCATCTTCGACATCGCCTCGCTGACCAAGGTCACCGCCACGGCTCCCGCAGTGATGAAGCTGCTGGATGAGGGAAAGATCCACCTTTCAGACCCCATTGCGCGCTGGTTCCCCGAATTTTCCGAGGCAGGCCACAACGACATCACCGTCCTCAGCCTGCTGACCCACACCTCCGGGCTCGATGACGTCGCCATCAGCTCTTCGCAGCCGATGCAGAGCGCCATCCGCAAGGCGGCTTCCGAGCGGCATGCCCATGCCGGCAGCCGCTTCCACTACGCCGACATCAACTTCATCCTGCTGGGAGAGCTTGTTCACCGGGTTTCGGGGCAAACGCTCGATGCCTTCTGCCAGGAGGAGATCTACGGGCCGCTGGGCGCCCAGGAAACCATGTTCCTTCCCCCGCGCGAGCACGCGGGCTCCATCGCCCCCACCTCCGGATACACCGGCGGGGTCGTCCAGGACGGCAATGCCCGCCGCCTGGGAGGGGTCGCCGGACATGCGGGGCTCTTCACCACCGCCTACGATCTCTCCCGCTACGCGAGGCTTTTGCTCAATCGCGGCACCCTCGATAACAAGCGCATCCTCTCAGAGCAGATAGTGACCCAGATGACGACGCCTTACTCCTGCAATGGCGGGGCGCGGCGCGGCCTCGGCTGGGACATCAGCTCCGGGTACTCAGCCCCCAAGGGGACCCATTTCTCCGATGCCTCTTTCGGTCATACCGGCTACAGCGGCTCCTCGATCTGGATCGACCCGCAGCAGGACATGTTCGTGATCCTTTTGACCAGACGCGTCAACTACAGCGACACGCACAGCTTCAACAACTTGCGTCGCGAAGTCTCCACCGTTGCTGCCGCCGATTTCAGGATTCCTGGCCAGGATCGCGCGCCGGCCAAGCCATATGAAGTGGCCAAGGCGGATGCCACTGTGGATCCCAAGATTGTGGAAGCGGCTGCTTCCTCAGCCATCGAGGTCTACGTCAAGGATGGCGTGCTGGTGGCCACCAATATCCCGAGGGTGAAGCCGCAACCGCAGAACCAATTCCAGCGTATTGCAAGGGTGGCGAAACTGTCTGCCAAGAGCTGCGGGGTGCGCCGCAACTCACGCATCTCGCGGGTGGCCAAGGCCGATAACAGATCGAGCCACAGCAGGAAGAGGCGTACACTGGCCAGGAGCTAAAACAGCCTTGCGTGCTTCGACGGGCTCGGCACGAACGGATTCATCCAAACCGAGCTGCGTGCTTCGACGCTCGGCACGAACCGATTTCATGACCTCCGCATCTGCAACCGTTCGCCCTGAGCTTGTCGAAGGGCGCATTTATCCTTCCTTATGACAGGGGCTACTTCAGCCCCTGTTGTCATTTCATCCCCGTCCATACTCATAGCCGCACCGTTATTTTATTGATTCTCTCTGAGAGCTATGCTAATTTGCACATTAGCTGATTCTTAGCTGCTCAATGAGGGAGCGATGCTATGGAAGACAATAATGTGGGTCTTGATCTCGGTGCGCTTTGCCTTTGCTGCGATAACCACTCCTATGAACTCCCCGCCGTTGAAGGTCTCTCTCCAGTCCAGCGTCAGCAGATTGAAGAAATCTGCAAGCTTTGTATAGGCAGCTTCAAGCGCAATGTCGTGAACAGCTGAAAGTCAATTCTGCCTCCTACAGGGTCTATCTTTGCCTATGAGGACCTCCCTGATGATATTGCTGCGCCAGCTTGTATTCGCCCTCCTGCTGCTTCCTCTTCTCTGCCAGATCAGCTTCGCCGACACTCTCTACCAGCGTTCCCTTACGCACTTCAAGGCCAAGGCGCTCAAGGCCAAGCGCAACGACTACACCTTCGTGGTATTGGGCGACAGCCGCGACGGCGATGAAGTTTTCAAGAAGGCGCTGAGACTTGCCAAGTCGTACGATCCGCTCTTCATTCTCCATGGCGGCGACTATTCGGACAGGGGAGGGGAGGCAGAGACCGCGCATTTCCTGTCCCTGGTGGAAGAGACCGCGCCGGAAATGCCTCTCTTCGTGGTCATCGGCAACCACGAGAACCGCGGAGTCTTCGCCAGAAAGATCGGCCCCTCCCATTTCACCCTCAGGAGCAAAAGGCTTGGCCTCGACCTTGTCGCCGTCGATAATGCGGGCAACGTGTTGCAGCCCACGGAGCTCGATTACCTCAGGAGGGAACTGTCAGCCCCCGCCGGTGCCCGCTTTGTCGCCATGCATGTACCGCCTAAGACCGACCGCTGGACCTGGCATACCTTTACCGAAGGGGCTCAGGACCTGATGAGCATCTTGGCCAATGCCAACGTCGACGGCGTCTTCTTCTCTCATGTCCATCTCTTCGACAGCTCCGTCTTCGGTGGGGTCCCGGCTTTCATCACCGGCGGGGCCGGCGCGCAGTTGGTCACCATGGGCTATCCCGGTGATCCTGTCTTTCACATCCTGCTGGTCAGGGTTAAAGACGGGAAGCCTACCTTCACCAAGGTTCCCATTCCTCTTTAGCATTCTCTGACCTGCCGGACCTGTCGGACGGATCGGACGGATCGGACGGACCTGTCGGATCGGACTAATCGGACTGACCTGTCGGATCGTGCGGGTTCGCCGGAGGGTTGGACGGTCTATGGTACAGTTGTTCCATGCCTACCCTGAACAGCCAACTGGTCGACGACTGTTACCGCGAGTCCCTGGCGCTTCTGCGGGAAAACTCCACTCCCGGCGGCGTGCTGGCGTCGGCCATCAACAAAAAATCCATCGGGCGAAACTACACGAGCATCTTCGGCCGCGATGCCGCCATCTGCGCCATCGGGATGGCGGTCACCGGCGAGGCTGGTCTCATCGAGTCGGCACGGGATGGCCTTTTGACCCTGGCGAAGTTCCAGGCGCCGAACGGGCAGATCCCCAAGTACGTGAAGCCCGAAATAGGAGAGGCCGACTTCTGGTACGCCGGCTGTATCGACGCGACCCTCTGGTGGCTGATCGCCATCAATTTCATGGACCGCACCGTTCCTGAAGGGCGCCTGGGGGAGGAGCTCTCTTCCCGGATATCCCTGGGATTGCGCTGGCTCGAATGCCAGGAACACCAGGTCTGGTACCTGCTCCAGCAGGGTGAGGCCAGTGACTGGGCGGACATCATGCCGAGGTCGGGATTTGTCCTCTATACCAACACCCTCTGGTACTGGGTCAAGAAGCTCTATAACCTGCCCACCGCCACGCAGACGCGGGACTACGCGAACTTCCTCTTCTGGCCCTTCGGAAACGTGGTGCCTGAACACAGGCGGGCCCGCCTGCTCATGCATTACATCCGCAACCGTTCCAGACCATCGCCGTTCTTCCTCAGTTTCGTCAACTTCTCCACCTGGGGGGATGAGACCGACGTCTTCGGCAACATCCTTGCCTACCTGGTCGGAGTCGGCACCGCATCGGGAGCCTGCCAGGCGGTGGGGAAGCTCTTCAGGATGAAGGTGAACCACCCATATCCGATCCGTGTGGTGGGGACGCCGATCGGGCAGCAAACGCTTAGCTGGCGGCCGTACATGCAGCGGCACCTGCAGAACTTGCCCTGGCAATACCACAACGGCGGCATCTGGCCCTTCGTCGGCGGCTTCTGGGTGATCCTCCTGTCGAGGCTCGGGCAGATCAAGGAGGCCTGGGCGGAGCTGGAAAGGCTGGCGGTGGCCAGTCGGGTGAATGACTGGGAGTTCAACGAGTGGTTCCAGGGCGAGACGGGAGAACCGATGGGGATGGCGAGGCAGTCCTGGAATGCCGCCCTCTATATCCTGGCCTACCGCACCCTGGTCGACCGGGCGCGATATATCCCCTGACGAAGCGGGTGATTCGAAAGTTCAACACGAGGTGATACCATAAACGGGTAGTGACACACGGGCCGCAGCGCGGATATATGAGAAGGAGGTAGCCATGCTTTACCTTTTCATGCTTCTGAAAACGGCTGCTTGGATCGTTGCCTTCTGGGTGGGAACCAGGGGGGGATGGAAGGGGATGCTGCTCTGGGCCGGAGGCATAACCTTGTTCCTCACGGTGACGGACAAGCTCTCGCTATCCGACAGGCTTCCGCTAACGGCCACATGGCTTAGCTTGCTCCTTTATGGCCTGATGTCGTTTTTCCTGCTTCCTCTCGCCTGGAAGCTCCGGGACCCTGCCGTCTCCATGGCCTGCAATGTCATGGGGACCTTGGGCGCTTTCGCGATAGTGAACTTCACCATGGACTTCATCAGGTTTGCCCTGGCCATTTAAATTTATTACCGCTCGACCGGAGGGATTTTCTTCATGCGGAAACGCAGAATCATCATTGGTTTTATTTTCCTCTTCCTGCTGATCGTCTCCCTTCTCTCCAGCCTGGTCAATTTCTACGCCGACTGGCTCTTCTTCACCGAGACAGGGTATCTGCCGCTGCTGAAGACCAACGTGGTGGCGCAGTTAGCTTCCGGGCTTTGCTTCGGGGGGATCTTCCTCCTCTTCGTCCTGGTCAACCTGCACTTCGCCTACCGCGGATCGCTCTCCACCACCAAGCTCTACCGGCAAGGCGGCAACGTCTATCAGCTGAGAAGCGACGAAACCGCTCGTCTGGTACGACCGGTCAGCATCTTTGTCAGCTGCATCCTCGCCGTTCTTGTCGGCAACTGGGGAGCCTTGCAGTGGGAAAACCTGCTCCTCTTCGTGAACGGATTGAACGCCGGGATCGCCGATCCGGTGCTGGGTCAGGATATCGGCTTCTACCTTTTCAGCCTCCCACTGCTGGAGCAGTCCGTGGCCTTTGCCGGCTTCCTGGTCCCGCTGACGGCCTTGCTGGTCGCAGTCCTCTACTACCTGCGGGGAGGCATTTCCATCACCGCCCGCGGCGCGGTCATTGAAAACAAGCTGAGAAGGCAGCTGGCGGTGCTGGCGGCGATCTACTCCCTCACTATTGCCGCCGGGTTCTACCTCAACCGCTATGAACTCCTCCTCTCGGGGAGCGGCACCTTCCACGCCGCGGGGTACGCCGACGTGAACGGGAGGCTCTTCGCCTTTGGCATCCTGGCGGCCCTGGCTCCGATCGCCGGTATCGTCTTCGCCGTGGGGTTGTGGAAGGGGGCCTGGCGCCTGGGCATCGCCCCCGTCGTCGCCCTCTTCGCGGTTTACGGGATCGGCGTGGTGGCGTATCCGGCGGCGCTGCAGAAGTTCAAGGTGGCGCCCAACGAGCTGGACCTGGAGACCCCGTACATCCGCAACAGCATCAACTTCACCCGCATGGGATATGACCTCGAGAAAATCGAGACGGTCCCGTTCGACGTGGACCTGAAGCTCAACGCAGCCGACATCGCCAATAACGACGCCACGGTGAAAAACATCAGGCTCTGGGACACCGAGCCCCTGCTGAAGACCTTCAGCCAACTGCAGCAGATCAGGACCTATTACAAGTTTTTCGACGTCGACAACGACCGCTACATGGTCAACGGGCGCTACACCCAGGTCATGCTCTCGCCGCGCGAGCTGTCGTACGCCGACCTCCCGAGCCGGAACTGGATCAACGAGCGGTTGATCTTCACCCATGGCAACGGCCTCACCATGGGACCGGTCAGCCGGATCAGCAAGGAGGGGCTCCCCGAGTTCTTCCTCAAGGACATCCCGCCGGTGAGCCTGGCCGACATCAAGGTGACCCGGCCGGAGATCTACTACGGCGAACTCTCCAACAACTACGTCCTGGTCGGAACCAATATCCCGGAGTTCAGCTATCCCACCGCAGCCGGTAATATCAACACCACCTACGCCGGCAAAGGGGGCGTCCCCATCCGCTCCCTCGCCGACAAGGCCTTTTTCGCCCTGCGCTTCGGATCGGACAAGATCCTCCTATCCTCGGACGTCACCGACAAAAGCCGCATCCTCTACTACCGCAACATCGTGGAGCGGGTGAGGACACTGGCGCCTTTCCTGCGCTTCGACGTCGACCCGTACCTGGTGGTCAACGGCAGCGGGGGGCTTACCTGGATCATCGACGCCTATACCTACTCCACCAGGCTCCCCTACTCGAAGCCGCTCAAGGGCGGGATCAACTACATGAGGAATTCGGTCAAGGTTACCGTCGACGCCTATGACGGCACCGTGACCTTCTATCTGATCGACCCGGCCGACATGATGGCCAAGGTCTATTCACGCATCTATCCGAGCTTCTTCAAGCCGATTTCCGCCATGCCCGAAGACCTGCGCCGGCATGTCCGCTATCCACACCAGTTCCTGCTGTTGCAGGCCTCCATCTTCGCCGCCTATCACATGACCGACCCCAAGGTTTTCTACAACAAGGAGAACCTCTGGGAGATACCGATGCTGGGCGAGAAGATGATGGAGCCGTACTACACGGTGATGAAGCTCCCGGGGGAGAAGACGGAGGAATACATCCTCCTCCTCCCGTTTACCCCGTCCAGGCGGGACAACCTCGCCGCCTGGCTCACGGCGCGGTGCGACGGCGCCAACTATGGGAAGATCCAGGTGTACACCTTCCCGCGCGACCGCCTGATCTACGGTCCGAAGCAGATCGATGCCCGCATCAACCAGGACGCCTTCATCTCGCAGCAGTTGACCCTCTGGAACCAGCGGGGTTCGGAGGTGATACGCGGGAGCATGCTGGTCATCCCCATCGAGAAGTCGCTCCTCTACGTGCAGCCCCTCTACCTGGCAGCGGAGAAGGGGGGGCTTCCGGAGCTGCGCCGGGTGATCGTGGCCTACGGGGACGAGGTGGTGATGGAGCAGACCCTGGAGTTGGCCCTGCAGAGGATCTTCGGAGGGAAGGGGGCAGGAGCACCCGCTCCCGCTGCCGCTTCGACGGCTCCGGCCGCGGCCGCGAAGGGCTCGACTTCCGACCTGGCCAAAGAGGCCATGGCCATTTTCGAGCGGGCCACCAACCTGCAGCGCCAGGGGGACTGGGCAGGCTACGGCGAGGAGTTGCGCAAGCTCCAGCAGGTTCTCAAGCGCCTGGCGCAGTAAAAAAGTTCGCGCCCGGAAGGGCGCTCCTACGGTTAACAGGGATGGACAGGATAGACAGGATGAAAAACCAAATACTTTAGGGGCGAATCATCATTGGCCCTTCAGGTGCTATCCCCTGGCCTTTGCCTACAGTTTCGCAGGACAAGGCAGCATGAAGTCCCATGCCTCATTACGACCATGCGGGTCCCCGGGGGTTCATCCTGTTCATCCTGTCCATCCCTGTTAACAGCCTTTACGGGTGTCATTAATGGACTCTCCCTCCCACGATACTCCTCATCCCTGGCACTCGCTGGCGGTGGACGATGTCTGCTCGCTGCTCGGCACCACCGCTGCCGGGCTGGACGAGGCGGCCGCAGCCTCGCGGCTCGCTGAGCATGGCCCTAACGAGCTCCAGTCCGGGCACCGCACCTCTCCCTGGTCGATTCTCCTCGCCCAATTCAAGAACGTACTGATCATCATCCTGCTGGCGGGCTGCCTCCTCTCGATCATCCTGGGGCACGGCGTCGAGGCCCTTACCATCGGGGTGATCGTCGTTTTTGCCGCGCTCCTCGGCTTCGCCCAGGAGTTTCGCGCCGAGCGGGCCATGGAGGCGCTGCGGCAGATGGCTGCCCCTGCTGCCGCTGTCATCCGTGAGGGGACGGAGCGAAATGTCCCGGCGCGCGACCTGGTCCCCGGAGATGTCGTGGTGCTGCGGACGGGAGACAGGATGCCGGCGGATCTGCGCCTGCTCGAGGCGATCAACCTGCAGGTGAACGAGGCCCCCCTTACCGGTGAATCTCTCGCCGTGGAAAAAGATTGCCGCCCCGTCGCCGAGGAAGCTCCGCTGGCGGATCGCGTCGGCATGGCCTACGCCGGAACCTCGGTGAGCTACGGGCGGGGCAGGGGAGTTGTCGTTGCCACCGGCATGGAGACTGAGTTCGGCAGGATCGCCGGCATGCTGGGAAGCGTCCAGACAGGACGGACGCCGCTGCAGGAAAACCTGGACCGGGTCGGGAAACTTCTCGCCCGGGCGGCGGTGGTAGGCGTCGCGGTCATCATCTCTCTCGGCCTTTTGCGGGGTGAGCCTTTCCTGGAGATGCTGATTTTCGGCATCGCCCTGGCCGTCGCCGTGGTGCCGGAAGCATTGCCCGCCGTGGTGACCATATCCCTGGCCCTTGGTGTCCAGCGGATGGTGAAACGCCACGCCCTCATGCGACGCCTGGCCGCAGTAGAGACCCTTGGGAGCACCACCGTCATCTGCTCCGACAAGACCGGGACCCTCACCCGTAACGAGATGACGGTGCGCAGGATTGTGGTCGGCGGTGACTCTTACCAGGTATCCGGTTCCGGTTACCAGCCGGAAGGAAACTTCTCGCTCCGGGGCGAGGTGGCGGCGCCTTCCGGCCCCTTGATCCTGCTGCTGCAGGCCGCAGCACTCGCCAGCGATGCAGAGCTCCTCTACCAGAAAGATATCTCCAGCTGGAGCGTCAAGGGCGACCCCACTGAAGGCGCGCTCATCGTCGCCGCGGCCAAGGCAGGGCTCGAGAAGCGGAGCCTCGACGGTCAGTTTCCCCGTCTGGACGAGATACCGTTCACCTCGGAGTCCAAGCGCATGGTCACCCTCCATTCTCATGGCGATGAGGTGGTGGCCTACGCCAAGGGGGCGCCGGAAGTGATCCTTGAATCCTGCCTGGGCAGGCTTTCGTCCAAAGGGGAAGTCCCAATGGACGAGGCCGCAAGGGCAGAGATCAGGGAAATATCCCGCATCATGGCTGACGACGCCCTGCGTGTCCTCGCCATCGCCTTTAAGAGGGGGGCGAGGAGGGAGGACGCCGAACGGGAGATGACCTTCCTGGGGCTGGTGGGGATGATCGATCCGCCGCGTCCGGAAGCTGTGGCTGCCATACGGACCTGTCGCGAAGCCGGGATCAGGCCGATCATGATCACCGGCGACCATCCCGTGACCGCGCAGGCCGTGGCCCGGGAACTGGAGATACTGACCGATGGCAGGACCATCACCGGAAAGGAACTGGACCTGATGCCCGAGGCGCAGTTCGAAGAGGAAGTGGAATCGATTCAGCTGTACGCCCGCGTCTCGCCTGCCCACAAGCTGCGGGTGGTGAAGGCCTTGCAGACGAAGGGTGAGATCGTGGCCATGACCGGTGACGGCGTCAATGACGCGCCGGCGCTGAAAAAGGCGGATATCGGGATCGCCATGGGGATCACCGGTACGGCGGTCAGCAAGGAGGCCGCCGCCATGACCCTCACCGATGACAACTTCGCCTCCATAGTAGCGGCGATCGAGGAAGGTCGCGGCATCTTTGACAACATCAAGAAATACCTGATGTATCTCCTATCCTCTAATATCGGGGAGATTGGGCTCATGGCCGGCGCGCTCCTCCTGGGCCTTCCCTTGCCCCTGACCGCCGTTCAGATCCTCTACGTGAACCTTGCCACCGACGGCCTGCCGGCTTTGGCGCTGGCCGTCGATCCCTCCGATGAAGAGCTGATGCGACGTCCGCCGCGTAAGGCCGCAAGCGGCGTATTCACACGGCCGGTGGTCACTCTCATACTGGTGGGCGGATTCTGGTCCACCCTGGTCAACGTCTCGTTGTTTGTCTGGGCCCGCTCCTCGGGTCGCAGCGACCTTCAGGCCATGATGATGACCTTCGTCTCGCTGGTGCTGATCCAGTTCTTCAAGGCCTACAATTTCCGCTCCGACCGGCACTCGGTGCTGCGGCGTCCCTTCGCCAACAGATGGCTGAACCTGGCCATCCTCTGGGAAGTCATCCTGCTGATCGTGATCGTCTATCTCCCGGCCCTGCAGCGTCCCTTCGGCACCTTCCCCCTGTCCCGGGAGGACTGGCTCATCGTCCTGCTGGCATCTTTTTCGGTCTCGCCGGTACTGGAGTTGGCCAAATGGATGGAGCGGCGGGGGATCTTCGGCAAGCTGGGCTAGGGGGTAGGCATGGAGTTCCACGGGTTGATACAGATCGTGATCCTGTTCGGCCTCGCTCTGGTTGCGGTGGTGCTGCTGCAGCGGTTGAAGGTCCCCTCGATCGTGGGGTTTTTGGCCACCGGGGTACTGGCCGGCCCTCATGCCCTGGGGCTGATCCGGGATACCCATCAGGTCGAGCAGATGGCGGAGTACGGCGTGGTGCTCCTCCTCTTCACCATCGGCATCGAATTTTCCCTGCAGGAACTGGTGCGCATCCGGCGTATCGCCCTCGTCGGCGGGGGACTGCAGATGGTGCTGACGATCTGCGCGGTCGCCGTCATCGGCGCCTTCGCTGGTCTCTCCAACCCGCAGTCCATTTTCTTCGGCTTCCTCGTCGCCCTCTCCAGTACCGCCATCGTGATGAAGCTCCTTATGGACGCCGGCGAGATGGATACGCCCCAGGGGAAGACCGCCCTCGCCGTCCTGATCTTCCAGGACCTCTGCATCGTGCCCCTCATGCTGTACACGCCCTTTCTTGCGGGAGCGGGGCATGGGGCGGTGGAACTCATCCTGATCTCCGCCAAGGCCACCTTCGTGATCCTGGCAGCCCACTTCGGCTCACGCTTCATCGTGCCGTGGATCTTCGAGCAGGTGGTGAGGACCCGCAGCCGTGAGCTCTTCATCCTGATGATCATCTTCATCGCCATGGGCACGGCCTGGCTCACCGCCCAGGCCGGGCTCTCCCTTGCTCTCGGCGCCTTCATCGCCGGGCTCTCCATCTCGGAATCGCAGTTCAGCCACCAGGCTCTGAGCGACATCATGCCTTTTCGCGAGGCGCTGATGAGCCTTTTCTTCATCTCGGTCGGAATGCTGCTGCAGCCTGCCATCGTGCTCAAGTACCCGCTCCTCCTCGTCTGCATCGTTCTCTCCATCATGGCTCTCAAGGCCCTGCTGGCCTCGGCGGTGGGGGTCGGCATGGGGCTCCCGTTGCGCATCGCCCTCTTGTCGGGCGTCTCGCTGGCCCAGGTGGGGGAATTCTCCTTCGTTCTTTCCAAGACCGGCCTCTCTTATGGCCTGCTGACTCCCGAGACCTACCAGATCTTCCTGGCAGCCTCGATCGCCACCATGGGACTGACCCCCCTGTGCATGAAGGCGGCGGGTCCGGCCATCCATTCGCTGCGTCACGTGCTCCCCCATGCCTGGATGATGGGCCGGGCGACCCTCGTGGACGCCGAGGACGAGTTGCGGCTCGAGGATCACGTCATCATCGTCGGCTTCGGCGTGAACGGCAGGAACCTGGTCCGGGTCTTGAAGGACCTGAACATCCGGCACATCGTGATCGACACCAACCCATACACCGTGAGGGAGGAGAAAAAGAAGGGGGTGAAAATCATCTTCGGCGATGCCTCGAGACCGGAGGTCCTGGCCCATGCCCGCATCGCCGAGGCCCGCATCGTCGTTATCGCCATCTCGGACGCGGCCGGCAGCAGACACATCGCGGCACTGGCGAGGCAGATGAACCGCTCCATTCATGTGATAGTGCGCACCAGGTACCTCCTGGAGATGGCGCCCCTCTTCAAGGTCGGCGTGAACGAGGTGATCCCGGAGGAATTCGAGACCTCGGTGGAGATCCTTTCCAGGGTGCTGAAGAGGTTCCTGATCCCGCAGGAAGCCATTGACCGCTGCGTGGAAGATGTCAGGAAGGACGGCTACGGCATGCTGCGGAGCGCCAGCAAACGCTACAGCCATGCCGTCGGCATCGCGGGCTTCCTCTCCGGGGCCGAGATCGGCAGCTTCCGGGTCAAGAAAGGGGCTCTCCTGGAAGGGGAGACCCTGAGGGGAGGGGTGTTGAAGGCGTGGTCGGGAACTTCCGTGGTCGCCATCAAGAGGGGGGCGGACATGACCCCCAATCCCGATCCGGTCTGGCAGTTTAAGGAGGGTGACATGGTGCTCCTCCTCGGGACCCCCGAACAGCTCCGCGCTGCGGCGAAGCTCTTCGAGCCTGAAAAAAAGGGGAAGCGTCGATAGCTGTTTTGAATTTTTCGAAAGTGGTTACAATGGGAGGAGTCAATCCGGCTCCTGACTCAATTGCCGGCACCAAGGAGCAACCTGATGGATAAAAATACCCACAAGACTGTGAAAGCCCCCGGTATCGCGGATCTCCCCCCCTTGCCCATGGATGCCCAAAGCCTGGTCCACGACTTCATGCACCATTACGCCCATCACCTGGGGCGCGACAAGTACTGCCGCTCCCTGCGCTATCACTACCAGGCCTTCGCCTTCACCATCAGGGAAAGGCTCCTGGAGCGCTGGAACAGCACCCGCTACGCCTACATAGCCGCCAATACCAAGACGTGCTACTACCTCTCTCTCGAGTTCCTGATGGGGAGGGCGCTGGGTAACGCCATGCTCAACCTGGGCGTCACCGATGCCGCCTCCGAGGCTCTGCACCACATCGGCATCACCCTGGAGGAAATCGCCGAGGAGGAAATCGACGCCGGTCTCGGCAACGGCGGCCTGGGAAGGCTCGCCGCCTGCTTTCTCGACAGCTGCGCCACCCTCCGGCTGCCGGTGATGGGATACGGCATCCGCTACGAGTACGGCATGTTCCGCCAGCGGATCGAGGACGGACGACAGGTGGAAGAACCGGACCACTGGCTGCGCGACGGCAACCCGTGGGAACTGGAGCGTCCCGAATACACCCAGCTGGTGCGGTTCGGCGGGCGCTGCGAGTACAGCAGGAACGGCGAGGGGGGCCACAGCTACCGCTGGGTCGATACCCACGACGTGCTGGCGGTCCCCTACGACATACCGATTCCCGGCTACCAGAACGGGACGGTCAATACCCTGAGGCTGTGGAAGGCCGCCGCCACAGATGCCTTCGACCTGGAGGAGTTCAACGCCGGAAGCTACACCGAATCGGTGGCCATGAAGAACGCCGCCGAGAACATAACCATGGTCCTCTATCCCAACGACGCCAGCGAAAGCGGGAAGGCGCTGAGGCTTCGCCAGCAGTACTTCCTGGCCTCGGCCAGCCTGCAGGACGTGATCGCCCGCTGGATCTCGCGGCAGGGACAGGACTTCGCCCATTTCGGGCAGAGGAACTGCTTCCAGCTGAACGACACCCATCCAAGCTGCGCGGTCCCGGAGCTGATGCGCCTATTGATGGACGAGCAGGGGTTGGGATGGGACGAGGCCTGGGAGATCACCAGCCATACCATGGCCTACACCAACCACACGCTGTTGCCCGAGGCCCTGGAGAAGTGGTCCCTCCCGCTTTTCAGGCAGCTGCTGCCGCGCCTTCTGGACATCATCTTCGAGATCAACGCCCGCTTCCTCTCCGAAGTCTCCAGCAGGTGGCCGGGGGATACCGACCGGCTGAGAAGGATGTCCATCATCGAGGAGGGTCCCCATCCGCAGGTCCGGATGGCTTACCTGGCGATCGTCGGGAGTTTCTCGGTGAACGGCGTGGCCGCCCTGCACTCGCAGCTCCTGAGGGAAGGGCTGTTCCGGGACTTCTTCGAGCTGTGGCCTGACAAGTTCAACAACAAGACCAACGGGGTCACCCCGCGCCGCTGGCTGGTCTGGTGCAACCCCGGGCTGAGGAAGCTGATCTCTGAGAAGATCGGCGACCGGTTCGTGGCCGACTTCGGGAGGATAAAGGAGATCGGGGGCTACGCCGACGACCCGGAGTTCCGCGGTCGCTGGGACGAAGTGAAGCGCGCCAACAAGAGGCGGCTGGCCGACATGGTGCTGGGGCAGTGCGGGGTTGAGTTCAACATCGACAGCCTCTTCGATGTCCAGGTCAAGCGGATCCACGAGTACAAGAGGCAGCTTTTGAACGTCCTGCACGTGATCCATCTCTACGACCGGATCAAGCGCGGGGACACGGCCCACTGGACCGACCGCTGCGTGCTCATCGGCGGCAAGGCGGCACCGGGGTATTTCATGGCCAAGCTGATCATCAAGCTGATCAGCAACGTGGCCAAGGTGATCAATGACGATCCCGCGGTCGGTGACCGGCTCAAGGTGGCGTTTTTCCCGAACTACCGGGTGACCGCCATGGAGACCATCTGCCCGGGAACCGATCTCTCCGAGCAGATCTCGACCGCCGGCAAGGAGGCCTCCGGTACCGGGAACATGAAGTTCATGATGAACGGGGCCGTCACCATCGGCACCCTGGACGGGGCCAATATAGAGATCCGGGAAGAGGTGGGGGACGACAACTTCTTCGTCTTCGGGTTGACCGCGCAGGAGGTGGAAGAGCGGCGCAGGCACTACAACCCTGCCGGGATCGTGGCCGACGATCCAGATTTCCAGCGCGTGATGCAGCTTTTGACCAGCGGCCACTTCAACATGTTCGAAAACGGCATCTTCGTGCCTGTCATCGCCGCCATAATGAACCCCCACGACCCGTGGATGGTTGCCGCTGACTTCCGCAGTTTCATCGAGGCGCAGAGGCGGGTGGCCGAGGTCTACCGCGACCGTGAGAGGTGGACGCGCATGAGCATCATCAACAGCGCCAACAGCGGCAAGTTCTCGACCGATCGCACCATCATGGAGTACAACGAGAATATCTGGCATCTGAATCAGGTGAAGGAGCGATTGGAGTAATTTAACGCAGTTCCTCTTCAGCTCCTTATCCATTTGCCGATACATCTGTCAGTGTTGTCGTGGATACCCTGTAACAAGCGGCATTCCTTCCGAGAGGGAAGCTAACACCCGTGCAGGTGTCGCAGAAATAGTGAGGCAGGAGGAACGATGTCTACAATTAACTTACCGGTGAAAAAGGACGAAAGGCAGCACGAACTGATCCAGCTGGTCAGCTTCAGCCTTGGTGAAGAGGAATACGCGGTCGAGGTACTGAAGGTCCGCGAGATCATCCGCATGGCCTCGATCACGCATATTCCCAACACCCCTCCCAGCGTGGAAGGGATCATAAACCTTCGCGGCCAGGTGATCCCGATCGTCTCGCTGAGGAAGAGGTTCAGCATGGAGGCGTGTGACAATGATCATCATACCCGTATCATGGTCATGGACATCGCTGGCAAGCTGATGGGCTTCGTCGTCGATGGCGTTTCGGAAGTCATCCGCATCTCCAGCGGCGAAATTCAGCCGCCGCCTGCCATGGTGGCCGGGGGGATGGACCAGGAATTCATCTGCGGAGTGATCCAGCGCGGCGAGCAGCTTCTGTTGATGCTGCAGCTGGACCTGATGTTCTCGGGAGACGAGCAGGAAGAGTTCAGTGTCATGAACGGCTAGCTTTCGCTGCCAGAGGGGAGTCAACGGGGACCGGGCCAATTGCCCGGTCCCCGTTGTTGTTTCTGAGCTCGTGGGTCCGACTCCCCGCCCCCGGAGGGGGAGGGCAGGGAGGGGGGGAAGAGGAAGCAGGTGAACCCCGCGTCGACGTCAGCCTCGACGTTACATGGTCGGTGAACCGTGCGACCACGTCAGCCCCGGCGTCCCCCCCTTGTCAAAGGGGGGACAGGGGGGATTCGCCTTTAACTCCTTTAGCCTGGAGTCTGCTGCACACCTGCCTCCACGATGACCACCTTGAGATTGAAGGCGGCCTCGAAGAGGTCGCTCTTGGCCTGGGCGCCATGGTGCTCCACCGAGAGGTCCTCCTCGCCGGTCATGGTGATGCGCAGGGCATTGTGGGAGAGGGCGCAGTCCAGCCTTTGCACCGCGCTGTTGCGGCGGCGGTCGAAGCCGTCGCAAAGCCTCAAGATACCGCCCAGCCTCGAAACCAGCACCCGGTCGCTCGCCGCCAGGCGGACGAATTCATCGTGCTTCTTCTTTGGTAGCGCCTTTCTGTGGTAGCGGGCGATGTTGGCCATCAGCTCCCGCTCCCTCGGCGTGAAGCCGAAGAGATCGGCATGGCGGATCAGGTGATAGGAGTGCTTGTGGTGGCTCGCGTAGCTTATGAAGTATCCTACGTCGTGCAGGATGGCGGCTCCTTCCACCAGCCGGGCGTCCTTTTCCGTCAAGCGGAACCTTTCCGCCAGAGCCCTGAAGACCTCCAGCGACAGCTTCGCCACATGTAGAGAGTGCTCGGGCTCGAAGTGGCAGGAGTGCGCGAAGTCGAGGACCGACTCTCGCCAGGACCTGGGCCGTTTTTCCTGCGAAAGGAGCCCCTGCTTCCGCAGCCCCTGCAGTATCAACCCTTCACGGATCCCCCGCTCGTTGACCTTCAGCACGTTTACCTTGAAGAAGTCCATCAGCTCGTCGATGACGGTCACCCCCGCGATGATGATGTCTGAGCGGTCGGGGTTCAGGCCCGGTATGGAGCGGCGCTCCTTGTCGCTCTTTCTCACCAGCATGGCGAGCAGGTGTACGACTTCGGAGCGCAGCAGCTCGTGGCCATGAAGCGAGTCATAACGCTCGCGGGTGGCTCCGGTAATCATGGCGGCGATGGAGGTGGTGGTGCCGCCGGAACCGACCAGGCAGTGCATGCCGGTACGGTCTCCGGTGTAATAGGCCTTGAGGGTCTTCCTGATGTACCTGCGGAGCTTGTCGTGCTCGACAGTGGTCACCGGGTCGCGCTTCAGGAAATTCTCCGTGAGGAAGACCGCCCCGAGTTCCAGGGAGAGGAGCTCCTCCATGTGCGTCCCGAGGGCGGTGATCAGCTCGAGGCTGCCGCCACCGATGTCGTAGATGAGGTAGCGGACCCCTTCCAGGTCGAAGTTGTGGAAGGCGCTCAGGGCGGCAAGTTCGGCCTCCTCCTCGCCGCTTATCACCGCAATGTCGAGGCCGATCCGCTCCTTGATCTCCCTGATGAATTCACTTCCGTTGGCAGCCTTGCGTACGGCGCTGGTGGCAACGGCCTCGATAGAGTCGACCTTGTAGCCGTCGATGATCTTCTTCTGGCGGGTCAGTGCGTCAAGAGCGCGATCCCAGGCCGCCGGCCCGATCCTTCCCGTCTGGTTAAGCCCCTCGCCCAGGCGCACAAGGACCTTCTCATCGTCAAGGATACGGTACTTTCCGTTATTGCGGGGTTCGATGACGAGGCTGCGAATGGAGTTGGTGCCGATGTCAATGGCGGCGAGGCGCATAGGACTCCAGATGTGGGGAGGGGTAACAGGCTTCGACAAGCACGGGGGAAGGGCCGCTCGTGCCGAGCCTGTCGAAACACGTGCAACCCTGATCTGCCTCTATCGGGAAGGCGGCGCAGGTTCCGCGCAGGGGCAAGGCTTTCCTATAACCTGATTAGCATCGCTAATCTCCTGCTATGAGATTGTCATCCCCGAATGCCCTTATCGGGGATCCAGATTTCGCGTCGTTTAGGAGCTGGATTCCCGATCAGAATCGCTTCGGGAATGACAGCTTCGGAAGCTGGCTGAAGATTGGTATTAATCAGGTCCTACAATGCTTTCATCACTGCCTTTCTGGCCCTCTTCAGGCTCTTGTGGATCTTCTTCAGGCCTGCATCGTCGAGCCCTGAAACCCGCTTTTCCACTTTCATGAGGGCCTTCGCGGTCCGCTTCGATCTCTTCTTGCCGCCGCCGCGAAGCTGACCCAAGGCATCCTCCATCCGGACCAGGTCTGCGGTCAGCTTCCTTCCTGTTTTCCCCGTCAGTTGCTCCTGGTGCCGATCTCGCGCTGACTGGGCCAGGGTCTGGATCTTTTCCCTCACCTCCGCCAGCTGTTCCTTTACGGCCTGCTCCCTTTCCGGATGACCCGGTGGCGGCATCGCGGCGAGTTGCCTTGCCTGCTCCACGATCGAGCCGATGGCGCGGGGAGTTATGCCGCGGATCTTTCTCAGACCCTCCTCACCGTCTTGGGCGATCTTGTTGAAACTGTCGTAGCCCGCGTCATGAAGACGCTTGGCCAGGATACTTCCGACTCCCTTCAGCTGCTGCAGATCTGTCGCTTCTTGCGCCATGGACTGCTCCCTTTCAGATGGTCGGTGCTTCCCGCCCGCAGCATCATCCCTGCTGCTGACCCTGCAGCCGTGTCAGGGCTTTTTTGGCTGAGGTGATGATCCTTGCTCCGCCGGTGACGAGCTGGATGAACTCTGCCTTACCCTGGTCTCCGGCACTTCTCTCGAAAGAGACGGTCGCCCCTTTGGCAAGGGAACAGCTCTCCTCCGAGGCGAAGAGGGCCTGGACCAGCATTCCCACATCCGGTTCATGCCCCACCAGCGCTATCTCCTGCGCCTCGGGGTAGGCGTCCAGAAGCTCGTCTAGTCGTCCGGGCCGAAAGCCTGGTCCCAGGAGGGGGGCGACCACCAGCTCGCCGCTGAAGCGGAGCGATTCCGCCAGGATATCAGCCGTCTGCACAGCTCTGATCAGCGGGCTGGTAAGGATGGTGTCGGTGTGGGCTCCGGCCTTTCTGAGCGTCTTCGCTATCTTCCTGAAGCGCTTTCGGCCGCGGCGGGTGAGGAATCTGTTTTCTTCGGATATATTTTCTGATCGATCGACGGCTTCCGCGTGACGTACGATGTGGATAATCATGGCAGGTCCTTGGTTTGGCAATAACGAATACTTTAACCAAGTTGCCGCACTTTGCAACCGCTTCTCCGGGTAAATTAAGCTAGTGTCCTGATGTCAGTATGACAGAGAGGTCTGCAAGAAGGAGTGAGTCTTCAGATGAATAAAGCGAAGAAGCTGTGGTTGTGGTGACTCCACAGCATGTGCCGCAGCAAAGGCAACAGCCTGAGGCAACAAAGGGGATGACTCAAACGCCATCCCCTTTGCACTCTTTCTGTCACATGCTATGCATTGACAATGAGTAGCCGCTCCAGGTTCTCTTTCATGGCGTTGGCGATAGAGTCGGAAGGCTTCGATCCGCCGACTCCTCTGAGCCAGAAGCGGTCGACTGCGGTTTCTCCGACGGTGTCGACAGTCATTTTGACCGGAAACAGGCACCTCATGCTGAAATAGTCCAGGATATCGCCGAGTAACCCGAGCCGGTCGACGCCGCGGACCTCGAGGTAAAGGCTTCCGTCGTGCCGGCTGGCAGGCTCCATCGTGAAGTCCAAAAGAGCGATCTTGCCGGAGGATCGTTCGTAGGGGAGTTCCGTGGCGGCGAGGGCGACATAGTCGATCTTCGTGGGATCTTGCGAGAAAGGAGCCGCTTTCAGCTCGAAGCTGGAATCCCATGCGGTGGTGGTGACCTTTTCGGCCCGCCCGTTGACAATGCTGAGCCGGTGCTTGGCGAGCCCCGCGGTCAGCCTTCCCGTCCAGCCGGGCGAGAGGAACCCCTTCATGGTGAGTTTGTACCCGTTGATCCGGCCGGCGATCGGCTCGATCTGATACCCGCCGCTTCCCAAACCGGCAGGTTCATGCATCACCTCTCTTTGAAACGCCAAACTGTTCATCTTTCTCTCCTTTGAGGTTTTGCCCACTTCTCGTTGTGAGTCATGGTGTCGTCAGTGACTTGTTTTCAGTTCAAGCGAGGATGTCCTGCAAGCATCCGGTAAGAAAGCCGAAGACCTCGCCGCGGGTGCGTACGAAGCGCGGCAGATCCCGGTTCATGATGTCTTCGGCCAAATGGAGCGCCCGCGCGTCGTCGCGCCCCAACTCGTCCATGACCGCCTCCAGCAGGGGGATGATGTCGTACAGGTCGTCCCTGTTGAACGGGGCTTGATCGTGCGAGCCCTGGAATTTTGGCTGGTACCGCGTCTCGATTGCTTTCGGGTATCTGTACTTGAGATCAGACGCCTTGATGGAAAGGCCCATGTTTTCCTCCACGTCTAATGGCAGCCGCAGCCCGAGCCGCTGCAGGCCGTGCCGCAGTCGGACTTCCGCGGCTCGACAACCTCCGGCCGGTACCCGCTGAGAGAGGCCGTGGTGACGAACCACGATCCGTCTATCAGCTCGCCACCAAGCGCTTTCTGCCTCAGCAGCATGAGTATCTTCACTTCGGTCGTTTCCAGTTGCTCCGCTGCCGCCGCCGCCGATACATATTCGACTCCGTCGATGACCATCGTCATAGCTACCCCCTCCAAGTGAGTTGCTCCCTGATTTACACGGAACATGCCAGCGTCCGTAGCGTCCATCAAAGGTGCGGATTTCCGCTCTTTGATGGGATCGGGTCCCTTTCTCAACTCAGGATGCTGCTCATTAATTAGCCATCCCTGCACGGAGGCAAGCACTGGCGGGCAGTGTCGCCGCCGAAGTAAACCCGGTTGATTAGACGAGCCAGACATAGTACTCTGCAGCCACCAAACCCCGAAACGGTATCGAGAGAACGATGATAACGAAAAGAACCGCTGATCGATCAAAAGAAGTAGCACCCTGCGGCGATCTTGATCAGATCACCGGAAGCGAGCTTTCCTCCCTGGTCGCCATTTACGAGCAACTTCATGCCAACCCCGAACTCTCGGGCCAGGAAGAAAAGACATCGGACCTGGTCGCCCGGGAGCTGCGATCTCTCGGTTGTCACGTTACCGAGGGGATCGGCAGATACGAGCACCATGATTGGCCGGGATATGGTGTGGTAGGGGTGCTGGAAAATGGTGCCGGCCCGACCCTGCTGCTGCGGGCCGACATGGACGCCCTGCCGGTCGAGGAGAAGACCGGGCTGCCGTACGCCAGCAAGGCGCGGGGGATCAACCGTGATGGAAAGGCGGTGGCGGTCATGCATGCCTGCGGGCACGACCTCCATGTCACCACCCTGATCGGGGCGGCCCGGGTTCTTTCACGGTTGAAGGATCGCTGGAGAGGGACGCTGGTCCTGGTAGGCCAGCCTGGAGAGGAGGGGGGAGGTGGCGCCGATGCCATGCTGAACGACGGCGCCTACCGGCTCTGCCCGAAGCCGGAGTACGCCCTGGCGCTGCACGTCACCCTGCAACTTGAGACAGGAACCGTCGGCTATGTTCCCGGTCATTTCATGGCCAGCTTCACTGACCTCGAGGTCGTTGTGCGCGGGGTGGGATGTCATGGGTCGGCGCCGGAACTGGGGAAGGACCCCATTGTCATTGCCGCCCAACTGGTTCTCGCCCTGCAGACCCTGGTGAGCCGTGAAAAAGATCCTTTCGAACCGGCAGTCATCACCGTCGGCTCGATTCATGGCGGGACTGCCAGCAACATCATCCCCGACGAGGTGAGGCTGCAGTTGAGCATCAGGACCTATCAGGGCGGCATCCGCGACGGGTTGATAGCCGCCGTGGATCGGATAGCGAGAGGCGTTGCCCTTACCGCGGGGGTGCCGGAAGAGCTGGCTCCCGTCGTGACTGTGAAGGCTTCTCATCCTGCCAATTACAACGATCCGGAGGTGACCGGCCGGGTGGCTGCGGCGCTGAAAGGGGTGCTGGAGGAAGGGAAAGTGCTGAGGACGAAACCGGTGATGGTCAGTGAGGACTTCGGATCCTGGGGCCTCGGCGGAGAGATCCCGACCTGCATGCTCTGGCTGGGAGGTGCCGGTCCCGCTCAGTTCCAGGCGAGCCGGCAGACGGGAGTTCCGCTTCCCTCGCACCACTCTCCTTTCTTTGCCCCGCTCCCCGAGCCGACCATCAGGACGGGCGTGAAGGCCCTGGCCTCCGCCGTTCTCGACCTCCTGAGAGCCGGACCGATATCGTAGGAGCGCCCTTCCGGGCGCGAACAGTTCAGGCTGACGGGGGGCGCGCTTGGGGGTGCGCTTTTATGGGTGTGCGGGGCTACAGATTATGTCTCTGCCCGCTGCAATCCCGTCCGGCTTTGCTAAACTTGCCTGGGTTTCAATCAAGAAAAACCGGCTTGCGGAGGAAAGACCATGGGCAATCCCTTTGTGCATGTTGAACTGATGACTAGTAACGTGAGCAAGTCCAAGGAGTTCTACCAGAGTCTCTTCGACTGGAAGTTCGAGAACGTGCCGGGCGACTATACCTTGATCAAGGTGGGGGAGGGGACGGGAGGAGGAATGATGCAGCATCCCATGCCCGGGCAGCCTTCCCAGTGGTTGCCCTACGTGCTGGTGGCCGATGTCGCCGCCTCGACGGAGAAGGCAAAATCCCTCGGTGCCAACATCGTGAAGCCGGTCACAGAAGTGCCGGGGATGGGTCTCTTCAGCGTCATGATCGACCCCACCGGAGCAACCATTGCCATGTGGCAGACCACGGGGCAGCCAGTGTAGAGGCGTAGGCCACCGGTGCAAATAAAAAGGCCTGCTGCACGCAGGCCTTTTTATTTCCGATCTGCTCCAACAGGCACTGCCGAAGGGGGGAATCGTCACCCTTTCGGAACGGCCCGGGGGATTCGTTTAATGTGGTAAAATTGCTCCTCGTCCACTATCATGCCCGCACCACGGACTGACTCATTGTAATCCTGCATTGCCAGCGAAAGCTCTCAACCGCCCCAAATGATGACAGACAGGAAGAGGCCTCATGCCTGAAGGAAGATCCGCGAAACAGCGCATAACCTCGGATGCGAGGACGGTGGAGAATGCGCTGAACGTCCTCGGGAGCAAGAAGAGGCGGAACATCTTTGCCCGCTGCCTTCCCTTCATGGGGCCGGCCTTCATCGCCAGCGTCGCCTACGTCGATCCCGGCAACTTCGCCACCAATATCCAGGGGGGCGCCAAATTCGGCTACCTGCTGATCTGGGTCATCGTGGCCAGCAACCTGATGGCCATGCTGATCCAGGCCCTGTCCGCCAAGCTCGGTCTGGTCACCGGGATGAACCTCGCCGAGCACTGCCGGGAGCACTTCCCGAGGCCTGTGGTCTACGGCATGTGGGTGCTCATGGAGATCGTGGCCATGTCGACCGACCTGGCCGAGTTCCTGGGTGCCGCGCTGGGCTTTCAGCTCCTGATGGGCGTGCCCCTTCTCGCCGGAGCGGTCCTCACCGCCCTCGCCACCATGCTGATCCTGGGCATGGAGCGTTACGGCTTCCGTCCCCTGGAGGCCGTCATCTCCTCGATGGTCGCTATCATCGCCCTCTGTTATCTCGCCGAGATCTTCATTGTCATGCCGGAGTGGCGGCTTGTTTTGCGAAGCACCTTCGTGCCCCGTTTTTCCGGCGCCGAAAGCGTCTTTCTCGCCTGCGGCATCCTGGGCGCTACCGTCATGCCCCACGCCATATTCCTCCACTCGGCCCTGATGCAGGGGCGCATCGTGGTGCGCGACAAGAAGCGGCTGCAGAGTCTGTATCGTTTCGAGTTGGCTGACGTCGTGGTCGCCATGGGTGTCGCCAGCTGCGTCAATGCCGCTATGCTGATCATGGCGGCCTCCACCTTCTTTTATAGCGGGCACACCTCCGTCGCCAGCATCGAGGAAGCGTACCGGACCCTGGAGCCGCTTCTCGGGTCTGGCGCCAAGTGGATCTTCGGGCTCTCGCTGCTCGTTTCCGGGCTTTCCTCCTCTACGGTGGGGACCGGGGCAGGGCAGGTGATCATGCAGGGTTTCCTGGAGCGGCACATCCCCATCTGGATCCGTCGCCTGATCACCATGGCGCCTTCGTTGATCGTCATCGGCGCCGGGCTTGATCCTACCAGGACCCTGGTACTGAGCCAGGTGGTGCTCAGTTTTGGTCTTCCCTTCGCCGTGATTCCCCTGGTCATGTTCACCAGCCGGGGGGACATCATGGGCGAACTCGTCAACAGGCGGGTTACTACCCTGGTCGCTGCTTTCATCGCGGCCATCATTGTCTTTCTCAATATCTACCTGGTCTACAAGACAGTGTTCAGCGGGTGATACCATGTTCAAGCATATCCTGGTACCGATAGATGGTTCGTTAATGGCCGAGGCTGCGCTCCCGGTGGCGGCTCTCCTTGCGGAGAAACTGCAGGCCCGCGTCACCCTGATACACGTGGTCGAAAGAAACGCGCCCGACGCGGTGCACGGACAGCCCCATCTCAGGCATCCACGCGACGCAGAGGAGTACCTTCGCGAAGTCGCCCGGCGCTCCTTCTCCAGGCATACCGAGGTGAGCTGTCACGTGCATACCAACGAAGTCGATGACGTGGCAGGGAGTATCGTGGCTCACGCCCACGAGTTGGAGCACGACCTGGTAATCATGTGCTCCCACGGGCGCGGGGCGGCCCTGCACCTCTTCCTTGGCAGCATTGCCCAAAGCGTTATCGCGCGCGATTCGACCCCCGTGCTGATCACCCATCCCGATACCGAAGGGAAGCCGCCCGCCTTTGCCTGCAGGCACATCCTGGTGCCGCTCGATGATGATCCCGAACACGCCCAGTCGCTGCCGGTCTCCAAGGACCTGGCCCGTGCCTGCGGGGCGACCCTGCATCTAGCCTTCGTCATACCTGACCTGGCGACACTTTCAGGTGAAACAGCGCTGGCCAGCCGGATGATGCCGGGAACAACCCGGAGGGCGCTCGAGCTGACCACCCAGGACGCCGAGAGGTATTTCCACGATCTGGAAGAGGGGTTAAGGCTGGAGGGATTTCGGGCAAGTGCCCATGTCTTAAGGGGCGATCCGGCCAGCGTCATCGTCGAGGCCGCACAACTCCCGGAGATCGATCTGGTGGTGCTGGGGACTCATGGCAAAACGGGTATGGATGCCTTCTGGGCGGGGAGCGTAGCGCACCGGATCTGCAGCCAGTGCCGCGCCCCGCTGTTGCTGGTGCCGGTCGGGCCTGAGATGACTAAATAGATGATTAAATAATCAAATGTGCGCCCTTCGACAGGCTCAGGGCGAACGGTTGGCTACTTGTGTGCCCTTCGACAGGCTCAGGGCGAACGGTTGCTACTTGTGCGCCCTTCGACAGGCTCAGGGCGAACGGGATGCATAACGAGTTTCTGTTTGTGCTCTTCCTGCCTGCGTGCTTTTGCCTCTCCTAGCGCTGTTGCTGTGTTCTTACTTGTGTGCCCTTCGACAGGCTCAGGGCGAACGGGATGCTACTTGTGTGCCCTTCGACAAGCTCAGGGCGAACGGGATGCATAGCGAGATGTGTCTCTTGATGCTTTTCCTATCCGAGTGCTGCTGGTATGTATTCCTGTGTACTGAGCCTGTCGCAACCTCATCAATGTCTATTCCCTTTCGAGATCCTGCCCCACGTTATCACTATACTCCGTTCGTGCTGAGCCTGTCGAAGCACGATCACTGTCTATTCCCTTTCGAGATCCTGCCCTACGTTATCACTATGTACTCCGTTCGTGCTGAGCTTGTCGAAGCACGCAATTTTTGATCCCAGGCTACCTCCTCGTGCCACCGGGAAAGGACGGGCTCGGTGCGCTTGGAGCTCCCCTCGGCGCAACCGGAGCCGTCGCTCTCGGAGCGACCGGGGCACTGGCTCTAGGTACCACCATTTGGGGCGTTGCCCTTGGTGCCGACATCGGTGGCGTTGCCCTTGGCGTAGAGACCGGGGGAGTTGCCCTTGGTATCGACATCGGAGCCGGCGTTGACCTCGGAACCGCGACGGGCGCAGTGGCTCTCGGAGTAATCGGTGCCGATCGAGGCACAGGAGGTGACCTCGGCGTGGTGATCACAGGAGAACCCGGCGCCGACCCGCCTCGCTGGATTTGCCCATGTCCCTGCCTGTACGGATTTACGGCTCGCGGCGTCGGAGCGGCCGAACCCGGTGCTGCCGGCCGGGGTGTCGCCAGCCCTGGCTCTGAAGTGCTACGCCTGGGCTCGTTCCGATGAATCGTGGTGTTGCTCCCGGGGATTGCTCCGCCCGGAGCTGCCTGGGGACCGGACGGGCCCACCACCGTCCGTCCGCGGTTGATCTCGGTTCCACCAGAGCGTCCACCGCGCTGGCGTACCCCCGGCTGATGCTGACCTCCGCCGGCAGGAGCTCCCGGAGTAACGGTGGTCGGCCCCACTTGGCCGCCTGTCGCTTGCCGGGGGATTGGTCCGCCCGGGGCTGCCTGGGGACCGGACGGGCTCACCACCGTCCGTCCGCGGTTGATCTCGGTTCCACTAGAGCGTCCACCGCGCTGGCGTACCCCCGGCTGACGCTGGCCTCCGCCGGCAGGAGTTCCCGGAGTAACGGTGCTAGGCCCCACTTGGCCGCCAGTCGCTTGCCCACTGGTAGAGATGCTCCGGCTCGGGGTTCCGGGTGATGTTTCCCCTGGCCTTGCTGGTGCCGGCGCACCGCTTCTCCCAGCACCACCGCCAACCGCAGGCTCACCTGGCGCACGCCGCCGTTCTCCTTCAATACCGCGCTGCCGCTCTGCCCCCGGTTGCCGCCGCTCTGCCCCCGGTTGCCGCTGTCGCTCCGTTGTCCCCGGAACAGGTCGCCCCGGCCGCATCATCGGCCCCTGCCGCCGTCGCCAGGTGTCATTCCTCAACTGCTCACGGAATTGGCCCGTGTCGCGCTGCAGGACCCTTTCGTTGACGTTTATTGTCGCTGCCCGCCTGTTGATGTAGACCCCACGCCTGTCATGAACGTACGGTCTGGCCCTGCCGACCCACCCGCCTCCATGCCATCCGTGGTAGTAGACACGGTGTCTGCGCCAGTCGCAGTCACGGTTGAGCCACGCTCCTATGAACAACCCGGCACCGAAGGTGATCAGCGGAAAAGCCGGTTGGTAAGTTTCGAAGTAGATGACGTCAGGATCATAGACCGGCACGTAGACGTATTCCGGTGCCGCCGGCACTATCCTGATCACATCCTGGGTTACGATGACCTGCTGTTGTGAGGTCGTGTAAAGGTTCCCGCGGGCCCTTGCTTCAGCTCGCAGCCTTTGAATCGCGTCCATCACATCTTGCGGCTGATCTATGTAGGCCTGTCCAAGGGCCGCGGTCCAGTCGTTCCTCCTCTCCATCATGAAGAGCACGTCCGGATAGTGCGCCACGGCCTTCACGCTCAGGTCCCACGGCTGGTCATCTATGCTGGGCCCGGAGCCGTAGCTTCGGACATAGTCGGCGGCGTCCTCGATCTGATCGATAAAGGTGGCTGCCGGGAGGATCTGGGCGATCAACGGGTCGGGATAGAGCGCGATGGGGGCCAGGAGGTCGTTGAGTTCGTCAGGTGTGAGGAGGTTCTGATCCGCTTCATCGTAGTAAGCCGCCCCTTCCCCTTGCGCCCACGCCTGATGAACCAGACCCGGGGCGAAGAAGACCAGGACCACAGTAAGAGCCAGTGCTAGCTTTTTCATACTCGTTCTCCATGCAACGCTGGGTTGCATATATGCTCATTTTAAATCAGAACCACCTCTTTTGGGTAAAGAAAGCACAGCGGCTAAGTCCTGTAGTGGTGGCTATTTTTGTCTTGACATTACGGTGAATGGCGGAGACGGAAGTCAGAGTGTGTGGGGGGAGAGGGGTAATGCCAGGGCGGGAAGGATCTGTAACAGAGCGAATATGGAGAAGGTAGTGTCGCCGTCGGGGAAGACGTCAGCTGTGGGCGAGGTGTGGTCGTCTTACTCCATTAATGTTGACGACCCCTGGGCTCATGATATGTTTTAGTAGTTTGGCGGTATCTAATGTTGTCAGGGGGGAACTATGAGGATAAAGAGGTCATCGAGTTTTGCCATCCTCTTCTTCATCTTAATGGCCGGTAGTGCCATGGCGACTCCGTCCACCATCATCTGGATACCGTCGACCGATATCCAGCCTTACCTGGTAGGGCACCTCGGCATAGACAGCTATTTGAGGGGAGCCCGCAACTCGTCCGGCGAAAGGGATCCCAACTTCGTTGATGTCGGTTTCACCATCGGGGTGCTACCTTTTGAAAAGGTCCAGTTGGAACTGGGCTTCGACTACCTGGCCAATGGCCGCAACGACAGCCCCAATGACCAGCATCCCTGGAGCGGCAATATCAAGCTCGGCACGCCGGAAGACTCCATGTTCAAGTATTCCCCGGCGCTCGTCGTCGGTCTCTACAACGCCAGGCCGGTGAAGGACATCGAAACAAAGGATGCCCCCTTCGTGGTATCCGGCCAGAACATCGTCTACGGCCTGGTAGGGAAGACCATCCCTGCCATCGGCCCCGTCCCTTCCCTGGGCAGATTCTCCCTCGGCTACTATAACGGCGCCGATAGGGCGCTGAAGCCCGATGAGAGCGGACTCCTCTTCTCCTGGGACCGCAGCATGACCGAGATTTCTGACAAACT
>NZ_JBXKJL010000095.1:0-3116 GCF_056994735.1 Geomonas sp. | reverse complement strand
TTTAGGAGGCGACCGCCCCAGTCAAACTGCCCGCCTGACACTGTCCTGCGCCCGGATCACGGGTCGCGGTTAGAACCGAAATCCAACCAGGGTGGTATTTCAACGTCGGCTCCACCGAGGCTAGCGCCCCAGCTTCACAGCCTCCCACCTATCCTACACAAGCTGCATCCCAATCCAATGACAGGGTGCAGTAAAGCTCCACGGGGTCTTTTTGCCCTATCGCGGGTAACCTGCATCTTCACAGGTACTTCAATTTCGCCGGATCCCTCGTAGAGACAGCGCCCAGATCGTTACGCCATTCGTGCGGGTCGGAACTTACCCGACAAGGAATTTCGCTACCTTAGGACCGTTATAGTTACGGCCGCCGTTTACCGGGGCTTCGATTCAGAGCTTGCACCCCTCCTCTTAACCTTCCGGCACCGGGCAGGCGTCAGACCCTATACGTCGCCTCATTGGCTTCGCAGAGCCCTGTGTTTTTGGTAAACAGTCGCCACCCCCTGCTCTGTGCCCCCTCATCCCGGTTGCCCGAGACGAGGGCCCTCTTCTTCCGAAGTTACGAGGGCAATTTGCCGAGTTCCTTCAACATCATTCTCTCAAGCGCCTGGGTATGCTCTACCAGTCCACCTGTGTCGGTTTCGGGTACGGTCTCACGCTGGCGTTGTTTCCTGGAACGCCTTCGCAGCAAGGGCAATCCGATAAGCCCTCACAACTTACGACGTTCGTCACATCCAGCAGGCTCAGGAATATTAACCTGATTCCCATCGACTACGCCTCTCGGCCTCGCCTTAGGGACCGGCTCACCCTGCGCGGATTAACCTTGCGCAGGAACCCTTGGACTTTCGGCGACAGTGTCTCTCACACTGTTTGTCGCTACTCATGTCAGCATTCTCACTTCCGGTGCCTCCAGGACCCCTCGCGAGACCCCTTCACAGGCTTACGGAACGCTCCGCTACCGCGTCAGAAGGCAGATGTCAGATGTCGGATGTCAGTTACGATCGCGCCGGCGTCACATTGCGGCGCAGCCCATGCAGCATCTTTGATATCTCCTGATACCCGTCGCGCCAACCTTCCCAGGTCGACGTGTCGATGTACCCCAGATCGAGGCAATAGCGGATCCATACCCGCATCTCGTCACTCGATCCGATCGCCATGCTGATGAACCGTTTGAACTCGGCCGGAGACCAGCTCTGCTTGGCAAAGCCCTCTGCGATGTTCGCGCAGATGCCCTTGCTCGCACGCCGGACCTGATCGGCCAAGCCGTATTGCTCCACCGCCGGGAACTGCAAGCTCCGCCGGTGAACCTCGAGCGACAACCGGTAGGCCCGCTGGAACACATCCAGCTCCTCGAACCCGACCGCTTTCTTCGCTCGTTTATCTGACATCTGTCATCTGGCAACTGCCTTCTGACACCCACAGCTTCGGTACGTGGCTTTAGCCCCGTTACATTTTCGGCGCAGGACGGCTTGTCTAGACCAGTGAGCTATTACGCTTTCTTTAAAGGATGGCTGCTTCTAAGCCAACCTCCTGGTTGTTATGGGATTCCCACATCCTTTCACACTTAGCCACGAATTGGGGGCCTTAGCTGTAGGTCAGGGTTTTTTCCCTCTCCACGATGGACGTTAGCACCCACCGTGTGTCTCCCGCGCATTGCTTTCGGGTATTCGGAGTTTGGTTAGGTTTGGTAAGACGGTAAGTCCCCCTAGCCCATCCAGTGCTCTACCCCCCAAAGCATTCGCTCGAGGCGCTACCTAAATAGCTTTCGCGGAAAACCAGCTATTTCCCAGTTTGGTTGGCCTTTCACCCCTAGCCACAGTTCATCCGAGGCTTTTTCAACAGACACCGGTTCGGTCCTCCAGTAGGTGTTACCCCACCTTCAACCTGACCATGGCTAGATCACTAGGTTTCGGGTCTAATCCGACGAACTTGGTCGCCCTCTTCAGAGTCGCTTTCGCTGCGCCTACGCCTATCGGCTTAAGCTTGCTCGTCAAATTAAGTCGCTGGCCCATTATACAAAAGGTACGACGTCACTCAGGACGAACCTTGAGCTCCGTCTGTTTGTAGGCATTCGGTTTCAGGTCTCTTTCACTCCCCTCGTCGGGGTGCTTTTCACCTTTCCCTCACGGTACTTGTTCGCTATCGGTCGCTAGAGAGTATTTAGCCTTGGAGGGTGGTCCCCCCAGCTTCCTACCGGATTTCACGTGTCCGGCAGTACTCGGGTGGTCGTCTCGAAGTCGCTGCAGTTTCGCTTACGGGGCCTTTACCCTCTATGGCCGGCCGTTCCAAGCCGTTCTGCTACCACAGCGATTTGTAACTTCGTCTCGGGTCTGCGGCCCACAAGGCGACGACTCCCACAACCCCACATGCAGCAACGCCCACAGGCTTTAACGCATACATGGGTTTAGGCTCTTTCCCGTTCGCTCGCCACTACTAGGGAAATCTCGGTTGATTTCTCTTCCTCGGGGTACTTAGATGTTTCAGTTCCCCCGGTTGCCTCCACTCTGCCTATGTGTTCAGCAGAGGGTAACTGGGCATGACCCCAGCTGGGTTTCCCCATTCGGACATCCTCGGATTAACGGTTGTGTGCACCTACCCGAGGCTTATCGCAGCTTGCCACGTCCTTCATCGGCTTCTAGCGCCAAGGCATCCACCGTGTGCCCTTAATATCTTGATCTGAGTACTATTCGTTTTCTCATCTTGCGCTATGCAGCTCTCAAGGTGCAGACGCGCCCCAGGAGGGCGCGCGCTCAGGGCCTGAACCCTGGAAACCAGATACTGTGACGCGTCCGACAAGGACGCCGAGAAGCCAGATCAACATTGGCTCTAGGTCCCCCAGGAGCAAGCTCGACCGGGGCACCGCGCGGTCGCGAACGACCGACGCCGTGATTCTCCCTAGAAAGGAGGTGATCCAGCCGCACCTTCCGGTACGGCTACCTTGTTACGACTTCACCCCCCTTACCCTCCACACCTTCGGCGCCTCCCTCCCTTACGGGTTAGGCCAGCGACTTCGGGTGCAGACGACTCGGGTGGTGTGACGGGCGGTGTGTACAAGGCCCGGGAACGTATTCACCGCGGCATGCTGATCCGCGATTACTAGCAACTCCGACTTCACGAAGGCG
>NZ_JBXKJL010000094.1:0-3220 GCF_056994735.1 Geomonas sp. | reverse complement strand
CGGTAGATCTCCATCATATCCAGCATCACCCTTCTCTCGGAAAGTCCCTTGGCGGCAACAGGGGTGGCGGTTCCGGCGCCGATCCGTTTCAGGGAACGGAGAAGCTCAGGAACGTCCGGATGAAATTCCACCTCGAGTTCGGAATGGACAGCCGCTGCGGTAAAACCTGCTCGTTGCAGGCTGGAGAGAACGTCCTGTTCGGAAAAGAAGGTGTGGCTTCGGTCGGGCCCCTCATTGAGGGCAGCCTTATAAGAGTCCCTGAGTTCGTACAGCGTCTTCTCGCCGAAAAGCGCGAAGCAGAAGAAGCCTCCCGGCGAGAGCACCCTCTGCACCTCGGCAAGGGCAAGATCCAGCGTGGTGAGCCACTGGAAAGTGGAGGTGGACAGCACCAGGTCGAAGGAACCTGCGGCAAAAGGGAGGCTTTCCGCGTCCGCATTCACCAAGGGCACCCTGTCAGCAGCCAGGGCCTCCGAGGCAGCCAGGCACATGCCGAAGGCGAGATCGGCACCGACGGTGAATGCATCGGGATACATATTGTGCAGCTTCGCAAGGAGCCGCCCGGTTCCGGCGCCCACATCGAGAATCCGCGACGGCTTCACCCCTTCTGCCTGCAGCATGCCGGTCAGCCGCTCCACGACCGTCCGCTGGACCACCGCGTAGCGATCATAATCGCTGGCCTGCCGGTGAAACGACTCCCGCACCTTATCTCTGTCTATCTGGGCTACCATCTATTTCCTTATGCATCTACTAGATGCAGTATAGTCCCCTCGAAAGGCTCCACCCTATTGTCCCCTGGAGGAGCCCCCCCTCTCATTTCTTATCCTAATTAGTACCAATTCCGCCAGCTTCCAAAACTGTCATTCCCGAAGCGATTCTGATCGGGAATCCAGCTCCTAAACGACGTGAAATCTGGATCCCTGATAAGGGCATTCGGGGATGACAATCTCATAGCGGAAGATTAGCGCTAATTAGTTTTTATTGTTCGCCCCAACCTCGAAGCGGCTACGGGAGCTCCCGCAGAAACTCCCGCACCACGTTATTGAACTCGTCCGGTCGCGTCATGAAGGGGGCATGGCCGCAACCGTTCATGATCTTCAGTGACGCCATCGGCAACCGCTCCGCCATGTAGAGGGAGGCTGACGGCGGGCAGATGGTATCGAGCTCCCCGTGAACCAGAAGCACCGGCCGGTCGATCAGAGGGAGTTGCGATCTGAGGTCGGCAGTCGAGAGAATCTTGAGCCCGTCCCGGGCAGCCTCAGGATCGGGAGAGCGCCCACTCATCACGATCTCGTGCACGATCCGCTGGTACCGAGCCTTATCCATCTCCCCTTCGGCGAACATTCCCTTGAAGAAGTCGCCCATGGTCTTCTGGTAGTCGCGCCGGAGCCGCACCCCCATCCCCTTCACCTCCAGCGGAGGCTGGCCATGGGCAAAGTCATCGGCAGTCGTGAAGCGGGGTGTCCCTCCGACCAGGACCAAACCGGCGCACCTCGACCTCAATTCCGGGAAAGCCTGGAGCGCGACCTGCACTCCCATCGACCACGCGACCAGAACTGCATCTTGCAATTCCATCGAATCGAAGAAGGAAACCAGGTCACTGGCGAAGTCTTCCAGCGAGTAGCCTGTTGCCTGGGACGACTGCCCGTGCCCCCGCTGGTCGAGGAAGATTAGCCGGCATGCCCGATCGAGCTCGCGTTGGAAGCGCCAGACCCGGCCCGACATGGCCCACCCGTGCAAGAAGACGATCGGCCGTCCGGTCCCGATCTCATCGTAATGCAAGGTAGCCGCTGGGGTTTCCATGGAAGGCATACATCTCCTGGTTGAAATTGCACCCTTCGACAAGCTCAGGGTGAACGGAATGGTATGAGCTCAGGGTGAACGGAATGGCATGAGCCCAGGGTGAACGGAATGGCATGAGCCCAGGGTGGACCCGTTCGTGCTGAGCCTGTCGAAGCACGTGTCCCGTTCGTGCTGAGCCTGTCGAAGCACGCATAGCAGTGTTTAAGACGGTGGTTCAGCCTTACCGAATAACCCCGAGCTTGCTCCCCACCGAGGCAATGGCATCGGCTGCGGCCTCGAGATCTTCCGGCTCGTGGGTGGCCATGATGGTGCAGCGCAGGCGGCAACTTCCCGCCGGGACCGTAGGCGGCCTGATCCCCTGCACGAAAATCCCTTGCTCCAAAAGCTCGCGGCTGAACTCCATGGTCGTCTCCGCGGGCCCGACGAAGACGGGGAGGATCTGGGTCTCGCTCCCCATGGTGTCGAAGCCGTAGCTCTCGAGCCTTTCCTTGAAGAGAGCTACGTTTGCGGCCAGCCTCTTCCTGAGCTGCTCCCCTTCCGGAGAATCAACAAGGTCTATCGCTGCCAGCGACGCAGCCAGTACCGCCGGAGGAAGAGAGGTGGAGAAGATGAAACTGCGTGCCTTGTTGACCAGGTACTCGCAGATCTCGGCGGAGGCCGCGGCATAAGCTCCGTAGCTGCCGAATCCCTTGCCGAGGGTCCCCATGTGGATGTCAATCCCGTCCATCACCCCACACAGCTCGCCGCTGCCACGCCCTGTCTCTCCAAGGACACCGCTGCCGTGGGCGTCGTCGACCATGAGGAGTGCGTCGTAACGTTTCGCGAGCTCGGCCAGTCTTGCCAGGGGGGCGATATCACCGTCCATGCTGAAGACCCCGTCGGTCACGATCAGCCGTCTCCCCTTCCCCCCCTTCTCCTCGAGCATCCGCTCCAGCGCCGCCATATCCCGGTGTGGGTACCGATGGAAATTGGCCCGCGAGAGGAGAGCACCGTCCACGATGCTCGCGTGATTGAGCCGGTCGGAGAAAATGGCATCCCCTCTTCCGACCAGAGCCGAGATGATGCCGGTATTGGCGGCGTAGCCGGAGTTGAAGAGAAGGGCCTTTTCGGTCCCTTTGAAGGCGGCGATCCGCCGCTCGAGCCTTTCGTGGAGTTCCATGGTCCCGGACACCAGGCGAGACGCGCCACTCCCCGTACCCAAAGCTACCGCTTCGACCGCGGCAGTCTTCAGGGCCGGGTGATCCGCGAGGCCGAGATAGTTGTTCGAGCAAAGGAGGAGCACTTCCCTCCCATCGAGTTCTACCCGGCTCCCCTGCGGACCGGAAATGGTCCTCATGCTGCGGTACAGTCCTTCGCCCCGAAGGGCCTCAAGCTCGTCTGCAAATGTCTGCACACTCTTCTCCGATCTGAACGGCTTACG